>DPSI01000062.1 GCA_003527165.1 Pseudomonas sp. | reverse complement strand
CCTTTCGGGTATTTAACATCCAGAACGCGGGCGGAACGCGAAAAAGCATTGCCTTGGCCATCGAGCAGGTGGAGGCCATGGTAGCCGCCCTTGGTCGTCTGGAGCGCACCCCAGAGAGCATCGAACACGTGACCCTTGGCCTGCAGTGCGGCGGCTCGGATGGTTATTCCGGCATTAGCGCCAACCCGGCACTGGGTTACGCCGCCGACCTGCTGGTGCGCAACGGCGGCACTGTGATTCTTAGCGAAACCCCGGAGATCTATGGCGCCGAGCATCTGCTGATCCGCCGCGCCGTGAGCCATGCAGTGGCGCGCAAGCTGCTCGATCGGCTGAGCTGGTGGGAACACTACACCCGCATCAACAACGCTGAACTGAACAACAATCCATCACCAGGTAACAAGGCCGGAGGTTTGACGACCATTCTGGAGAAATCTCTCGGCGCGGCGGCAAAAGGCGGATCGACCACTTTGAATGCCGTCTATGAATACGCCGAACCGATCGACGAGAAAGGTTTCGTCTTCATGGACAGCCCCGGGTATGACCCGGTCTCGGTCACTGGCCAGATTGCCTCGGGCGCCAACCTGGTCTGTTTCACTACGGGACGCGGCTCAGTATCCGGTTTCAAGCCCGCGCCCTGCGTCAAATTGGCAACCAATACCGAGATGTACCTGCGCATGGAAGAAGACATGGACATCAACTGCGGCGGGATCGTCGATGGTGATGAGACGGTCGCCCAAGCCGGAGAGCGCATCTTCGAGGCACTGATTGAAATAGCCTCAGGCTCTTTGTCGAAGAGCGAAGGTTATAACTATGGCGATAATGAATTCGTGCCTTGGCAAGTAGGTGCGGTTACTTAGGATTCAGCGCACCCACTCCAGATAAGGAACATCCGCTACGGAGTTATGCGCCTTGAAGTGAGCCAGCCGCTGGCTCACTTTCCTTTCAGCGATCAACAAGTGTTGCTCCATGCTCTGGGCAGCGGCTTCGGCGTTATTCGCGTCGAGCTCTCTAAACACCTCCAGATGTTCAGCAAAGAATGGCTCCTCATCCGGAAAGTAACTTTTGTCCAGCAAAATATGTTTGCCTGAGAGTAAAATGGAATGGGTCCGCCGAAGCATATTGAGCATCTCCTTATTTGGGCAATAGCTCAGCGTCCGGATATGCAGATCACTTTCCAGATCATCGAAATTCCGGCTCTCCATGTCCGGATAACGCAATCTGGCCTCCAGCAATCTTTTGATAAATAACTTAACCTTTGCCGGTGGGATAAACTCTGCGGCACGCATTAATACATAAGGTTCGAGTCGCCGGCGTATTTCGTAAAGATCGGCGAGACGCTGGTCGTCCCATTCAAGCAGCTGCCAACGTGAGCGCTCATCTTTCTCCACCAGCCCCATCAATTGCAGCCGTGTCAGTACCTGATTGGAGACCGTACGGCTGATTCCGTAATATTTGGACAGCTCCAGCTCATTGATCCGATGTGAACCGAACAGAGAATGATGCAGCAGTTCGCGTTCGATATCGTTATAAACACGCTGCCAGGATTCGGTCTTTTTCGGCCGTGCTTCTTCCGACAAAATCGCGAACGCACTGGCGTCGAGCTTCTTCCGAATAACTTCCCCCGGCTGCTTTCCGACCAGATAGCCTCGCCCATCGAACGTACAAATAAGCTCTTCATCACAAAGCCTAACCAACGCTTGGCGAACCGGAGATCGACCGACCGAAAAAATATCGGCCAATTGCCCTTCAAGAAGAAGTGTACCTTCGACAAGACGACCGTCTTCGATACTTGAAGCGATCAAGGAGAACAATTGGTCATTCAAATGTTTTTTCATGAACGATTCGGTGGCGAGCTCCGGCTTAGGCTTATGGTTTAATTATTCAGCTATTGTCTTCCATTCTTTCCGGGGTTGGCAATTGGCACGGTAAGAACTTTGCTCCGACGTTGTAATTATCCCCTGTCGTTATGCCCCAAATCCCGCTGCGGATCGATCTGATCGCGCACACGCTGTTTCAGCTCCTTGGCTTCAGGAAAACCGCCGTCCAGCTTGCGCTCCCATATCTGTATTCCATTGCAGGCAATATGAAAAGTGCCACCGCTAGCCGGTACCAGCGAGACCTTGCCGAGATCATCTGCAAAGGTGGACAGGAGCTCCTGCGCCAACCAGGCCGCGCGCAGCAGCCACTGACATTGAGTGCAGTAGGTAATGACGATTTCCGGTTTGGTATCGAGCATGACAGGGCCTCGCTGGCTGGATGGACGCCTATAATAGCCGCCATTTCGCGCTCTACCGCCGGTGTTGCCATGTCCCGCCTACTGTTTCTGCTGATCCTCTTGATACCCCTGACAGGATTCGCCGACTCCCAGCCCACCACCGGCCTGGTGCTTTCCGGCGGTGCCGCACGGGGGTTGGCACATATCGGTGTCCTGAAAGGCTTGGAGGAACAAGGCGTACGCATCGACGCGATCGCCGGCACCAGTATGGGTGCCGTGATCGGCGGGCTGTACGCGGCGGGCTATAGCGTCGAAGAACTGGAAAAGCTGGCGCTCAGTCTCGACTGGCAGCAGGTGCTGTCCGACGATCCGCCACGACAGGACGTGCCCTTCCGGCGCAAACAGGACGATCGGGATTTCCTGGTCAAGCGCAAACTCAGCTTCCGCGACGACGGCAGCCTCGGATTGCCACTTGGCGTCATACAGGGACAGAACCTCGCCTTGTTGCTTGAGCGCCTCCTGGTCCATACCAGCGATACCCGTGACTTCGACCGCTTGCCGATACCCTTTCGGGCGGTCGCGACCGATATCGCCAACGATCAGAAGGTGATCTTCCGCAGCGGCCATCTACCTCAAGCGATTCGCGCCAGCATGTCCATTCCCGCGGTGTTCGCGCCGGTGGAGATCGAGGGCCGTCTACTCGTGGACGGCGGCATGGTCGACAACATTCCCATGGACGTCGCCCGCGACATGGGCGTGGATCGGCTGATCGTGGTGGACATCGGCACGCCGTTGCAGCCTCGTGAGCAACTGCTCACCGTCGTCGATGTGCTCAACCAGTCGATCACGATGATGACGCGGCGCAATTCCGAAGCACAGCTGGCAACCCTGCGCCCGGAAGATCTGCTGGTGCAGCCGGCGCTGGCGGGGTTCGGTTCGACCGATTTCGGGCGCACAGAGCAGCTCATCGACGCCGGCTATCGCGCGGCCAGTGCCATGGACGGTCAACTGAACGCCATGCGCAGCGACAGCGGCGGAAATCTTGCACTGAGTCTCGCCCGCTCAGCCGACCCTCGCACCCCGCTGATTACCGAAGTGCGCATCGAGAACGACTCGAAAGTCGGCGACGCGGTGATTCGCCGGCATATCCGCCAGGAGGTGGGTAAGCGGCTGGACTTGCAGCATTTGCAGAACGATATGGGCACCCTGTACGGGCTGGACTACTTCGAGCAGGTCGAATACCGCGTCGTACATGGCGATCCAGGCAACACGCTGGTCATTACCACCCGTGAAAAGCGCTCCGGCACCGACTACCTGCGCCTCGGCATCAACCTCTCGGATGATTTTCGTGGCGACAGCGCATTCAATATCGGTGCCAGCTACCGCAAGAATGGCATCAACGAACTGGGCGCCGGGTGGCTGACGCGCCTGCAACTGGGCGATCGCCAGGAGCTGTTCAGCGAGTTCTATCAGCCGCTGGATGCTGGCTCGCGCTGGTTCGTTGCACCCAACCTGTTCGTCGAGACGCAGAACGTCGAGGCAATTACGGACAACGACCCTATCGCGGAATACCGCCTGCAGCGTTACGGCTACGGACTGAACCTGGGTCGCCAGATCGCCAATAACGGCGAAATCCGTTTTGGTATTGGCCAAGCATGGGGCGAGGCGGATGTCCGTGTTGGCGACCAGCAACTGCCTGAATTTAGCTTCGAGGAAGGCTACTACCAGCTGCAGTATTCGTTCGACACGGTGGATAACGTCGACTTCCCCCGCGAGGGAGAGGATATCGGGCTAACGCTGCGCCAGTATGACCCCGGCCTGGGCTCGGACGAACGCTACCGACAGTGGGAATTCAGTTTGGACAAGGCGGTTAGTCATGGCGTGGATACGCTGGTCTTCGGTGGCCGCTATGGACGTACGTTGGATGACGCGGAGGTCGTCACCTCGAGCTTTCTGCTCGGTGGAGCGAGGCAATTATCGGGCTTTCGCCAGGATGCCCTCTCCGGACAGAACATCAGCTTGGCGCGCATGATCTATTTCCGGCGGATGACGCCGCGCTCATTCCTGCCGCTAGATTTCCCGCTGTACCTGGGGGCGTCACTGGAGCGCGGCCGTGTGTGGAACAACGACAACGAGTTCGATAGCGGTTACATCAATGCCGGCAGTGTTTTCATCGGCTACGAAACGCCGCTGGGACCGCTGAACTTCAGCTACGGTCTGAACGATGAATCCGAGCGCGCCCTCTACATGAACCTCGGGCGCAGTTTCTGAACCGGTGCCGTGAACGGGTCACGGCTATCGCTTCACCAGATTGGCAAGGATGCGTTCATGCACCTGCTGGCATTTGCGCAGGTCTTCCCCATCGATCCCATCGAAGAGTTCCTCCCGAACCTGGGTGGAGATCGCTTCGATCTTCTGGATCAGCGGGCGTGCCGGCGCACCCAGCGTGATGAGCTTGGCCCGCCGATCGCCGGGTGCCGGCTTGCGGTGCACCAGCCCCTGCGCTTCGAGGCCATCCAGCAACCTGGCCAACGTAGGGCCCTCCACCGCCACACTTTGCGCAAGCTCGCGTTGAGTAGGGTCGTGGTCGAATCGGGCCAGATGCAACAGAACCAGCCACCGAGCCTGCGACAGGCCAAGATCTGCCAGCCGACGATCCAGCTCGGCGCGCCAGCCACGCGAAAGTTGCGCCAATTGCATGGCGAAGCGGTGTTGGTCGGGGTACATGGAGCGACATTCCTGCTAACACTAATTATTAGTGAGCTAACCACAGCTCCAAAATGCTGGCAAGGCTACCATCGCCCCAGAACGTAACCGTGAGTTGCGAGGCGCTCCGCTCCGCAGCGCATTCAGCAAGCGACGCTACGTTGCCAGTCGAACTGCTGCGTGGAAATCAGAGCTCGAATTCGGCCTGCAGCGACGCTCGGACGCAGAACAGCACGGCTTCCGGGACCCGCCCGGCAAAGTGCTCGGCAACCGCCGCAACGGGAGTTAGCTCGCCTTCGCCATCCAGGAAGGCCTCCTGGATCTCGCCCAGCAACTCTTCCGGTAGATCCAGGGCCTGCTCCAGGCTGAGCTGTTGCTGGCCGATCGCTTCGGCGAGCATGGCGTAAACGTTCTTTTCGCTACAGTCGAGCTGTCGGGCGATCTGCGCTGGCGTCATGCCGGCGCGGGCCAGCGTAATGAGCTCATGGCGGACATCAGCAGGCGATCTGACCGCGTTCCCCGTGCCTTGTAGCACCTCCAGGAACGCTTGGCCATACCGTTCCAGCTTGCGTGCACCAACGCCGCTGATGCGCGCCATATCGCTGAGAGAACCCGGCTGGCTGCGGAGCATTTCCAGTAGCGTCGCGTCCGGAAAGATCACATAAGGCGGTACGCCATGTTCTTCGGCCAGCTTGCGTCGCAGGTTGCGCAACGCTTCCCACGTCTCGCGCTCCTCGCTGCGTACCAGCTGACTTGCCGCGCTGACAGCTGACTTCGGCGCCTTGGTCGCCAGCTCGCGACGCAGCTCGAGGGTCACTTCGCCCCGCAGTAGCGCACGGCAGCTATCGCTTAACCGCAGCCCGCCGAAACCTTCGAGATCGACATCAGCCAGCCCCCGAGCAACCAACTGGCGAAACAGCGATCGCCACTCCCCTTCGGATAACGCCTTGCCAACGCCGAACACCGATAAGTGCTGATGACCGAGACTGCGAATCTTTTCATTGTCGCGGCCCAGCAGGATATCGATCAGATGCCCGACGCCGTAGCGTTGGCCGCTGCGGTAGATGGCTGACAACCCCTGCCGCGCTGGTTCGGTGGCATTCCAGGTCTGAACGCCGTCGACACAGTTATCGCAGTGGCCGCAAGGCTCCGGCATCTGCTCGTCGAAGTACGCCAGCAATACCTGCCGGCGGCAACGCGTCTCCTCGCACAGCGAGAGCATGGCGTCGAGCTTGTGCTGCTCGATACGCTTGTGTCGCTCGTCACCTTCGGAGTTGTTGAGCATCTGCTTGAGGAAGATCACGTCTTGCAAACCGTACGCCATCCAGGCATCGGCGGGCAGGCCATCACGCCCCGAGCGACCGGTCTCCTGGTAGTAAGCCTCCAGCGATTTAGGCAGATCTAGATGTGCGACGAAACGTACGTTGGGCTTGTCGATGCCCATGCCGAACGCGATGGTCGCCACCATGATGAGGCCTTCCTCGTTGAGAAAACGCTTCTGATGAAAGGCTCGCAAATCGTTCGGCAACCCCGCGTGATAAGGCAATGCGGGGAAACCCTGCTCGGTCAGGAAGGCGGCAGTGTCATCGACCTTCTTGCGCGACATGCAGTAAATGATGCCGGCATCGCCGCGGCGCTCGGCCAGGAAGGCCATCAGCTGCTTGCGCGGCTGCTCCTTGGGCACGATGCGATAGAAGATGTTCGGGCGATCGAAGCTGGAAAGAAAGCGCTCGGCATTTTCCAGATGCAACCGCTGGACGATCTCCTCCCGCGTGCGCTTGTCCGCCGTAGCGGTCAAGGCGATTCGCGGAACGCTGGGGAAAAATTCCGCAAGCTGCCCGAGCTGAAGGTACTCAGGACGGAAATCGTGTCCCCACTGCGAGACGCAATGGGCCTCGTCGATGGCGAACAAACCAATCTGCAAGCGTTGCAAAAAGGCCAGCATGCGCGGCTGGACCAGTCGTTCAGGCGCGAGATAGAGCATTTTGATTTCGTTGCGCCGCAGGCGGTCGGCGATGTCGCGCTGCTGCTCGGTGGTCAGCGTCGAATTGAGCGCAGCCGCCGCAACGCCCAATTCTTCGAGCGTGGCCACCTGATCATCCATCAACGCAATCAGCGGCGATACCACTACTGCCAAGCCATCACGAAGCAGCGCCGGTACCTGATAGCAGAGCGACTTGCCGCCACCGGTCGGCATCAGCACCAGCGCGTCGTAGCCGCCGGCTACACGCTGGATGATCGCACCCTGGTTGCCACGAAACGCGTCGTAGCCGAAAACATCTTTGAGAATGCGCTGTGCCTGATCGAGCATGCCGGTCTCCGAAACAAGACGCGCGAGTATACGCGACACCGGCGTGCCATTCAGGCTGAACACCACAATGACGCGATAACCGGACGGTTGCGGCTATTAGCGCGGAACTCCGCACGGATTTTTCTATCTGTCGAAGGTGAAGGGCTGGAAAAGCTGAAGCGGCCACCGCAGCGCGGTAGCCTGGGACCCGCAGCTCGTCTAGAATTACCGCTGTCTTCTATCCAAGGTAGTCATCGATGTCATTCGCCGAGCAACTCGCCCGCCTGCAAGTGTTTCTGGATGCAGATGATCTGCACGAAGAGGCGCTGGATTACATCGCCGCGCACGGCTACCTGACCGCGCTGTGCATCTGCTCGGAACAGGTGCCTGAACGCGAGTGGATTGACGCGCTGTTCGCCGAACCGCCGAAATACACTGACGACACCGAACGCGAAGCCATCGAGGCGACGCTGATCCAGCTCAAGGCTCATATCGCCAGGCAGCTGGCCAGCGATGAAGACATGGAACTGCCTTGCGAACTGGAAATCGGTGACGAGCCAGACGAATCCGACCTGCGCGGCTGGTGTATCGGCTTCATGGAAGGCGTGTTCATGCGCGAAGCCGTTTGGTTCGAAGACTCCGAGGAAGAAGTCAGCGAGCTGCTCCTGCCGATCATGGTCGGCTCCGGGCTGTTCGATGAGCAACCCGAATTCAGCGACATCGCCAACGACCGGGACCTGGTTGAGGAGATGGTCGCGCAGATTCCCGAGATTCTCACCGCGCTATATCTGATCTGTCATGCGCCCGAAGAGAAGCCGGCGCTTCTCAAGCCGCGCAAGCACTGACGCCCGGTATCACTTGGCCCACCGCGATATCCCGACGTATCGCAACCCGGTAGCGCGCTACGCACTACTGGGAGTTGGCTGGTTGAGCGTTGCGCTCGGCCTCATCGGCATCTTTCTGCCAGTTCTGCCGACTACCCCCTTTCTCCTTCTCGCCGCTGCCTGCTTCGTTCGCAGTTCGCAACGTTTCTACAACTGGCTGGTGATGCATCCGAGGCTTGGCCCGTGGTTCCGGGATTATCTGGAAGGCAGCGGGATCCCGCGGAAGGCGAAAATCTATTCGATCTCAATGATGTGGCTGAGCATCAGTGTGTCCTGCTGGCTGGTACCGATGCTCTGGGCGCGGATCGGCATGCTGATCAGCGCGACGCTGGTGACGCTGTACATCCTCCGCCTGAAAACCCTTCCGCCGCGTTAAGGCATGGCTCCATAGGTTCACCCCTGCTGATGGCTTCCGTGATTGCGCTGGAAGACCTCTGCGCCCATGGCCGCGATCTGCGTATCGATCATTGCCTCGAAAGGCCTCAGCAGCGCGTCGAACCGGCCGGCGCCTTCCAGCGTGTTCAACGCAACCACTATCGCTTCAAGGGTGGACAGCGCCCCGGGCATCGGAGCCTTGCGCAGTCGATAACGGGATGCCAGCCCCTCTGGAAGCGCCGCTCGTGGCAGACTGGCCAAGTGCGGATTGAGATGCAGCAACTTGCGAGCCTTGCGCCAAGTACCGTCCGGAACGATCAGGCGCAACGGCTTGGCGCCCCCCGCCAATTCTGCGAGCGACGGGGCGTGCTCACCCGGAAACAACAGATAGCTTTCGAGACCATCATCGGCCGGCAGGTCCGTGAACACTGCCCCTGTCCGCAGTTCGGCATTGACCAGGCCGAGCGCTGCCAACCGCGCCGTATTCAACGCA
>DPSI01000556.1 GCA_003527165.1 Pseudomonas sp. | reverse complement strand
GTCGCCCAGTCCGAGATCAACGCCGACCGCCGCGCCGGTCCGCTGGACGGGCGCTGGCGCGTCGCGGACGCCGACGGTAAACCGCTTTTGTCCTTCGCCCTGACCGACCGGGGCGAGGGGCGACGCATCGAGGGCGCCTGGCGCCGGCTGGACGCGCGGGCGGCGTCGACCGCCGATGGTCCGGCCGGTCCGGCCGGGTTCGACGGCGCCGCCGCCGTGGTGCCGCTGGCGGACGGCGAACTGCATCTGCGGGCCGCCGCCCACGGCTGGAGCGGCGAACTGGTGCAGAACGGCCGCGCCCGCGCCGTGACCGTCGCCCGCCCCGGCTAGGCTGGCGGCCGCTGATTAGCCACCCTATATGTGACGAATGACCCAGATTGCGCCCCGTCCCGTCCTTCGCCTGCATCCCGCCGTTCGCGACGACATCGGCGACCTGACCACCCGCCGCCCCGTGCCCGGCCCCGGCGTGGACCAGATCGATCCCTTCCTGTTCCTGAACCACCACGGGCCCCAGACCTATGCGCCGGGCAATGCGGGCCTACCGTTCGGTCCCCATCCGCACCGGGGCTTCGAGACCGTCACCTTCATCCTTGACGGCGAACTGGCCCACAACGATTCCGGCGGCGGCGAGAGCATCATCGCGGCGGGCGGCATCCAGTGGATGACCGCGGGGTCGGGCCTGATCCACGCCGAACTGTCGCCGGCCGCCTTCAAGCGCGACGGCGGACCGATGGAGATCCTGCAACTGTGGGTGAACCTGCCGTCGCGGCTGAAGATGACCAGGCCGAACTATGTCGGCCTGCAGAAATCCGACATCCCGACCTTCGTCACCGAGAACGGCGTCACGGTCGAGCCGGTCTCGGGCGAGTGGCAGGGCGTCAAGGCGCCGATCCAGTCTCTGATCGACATTCATCTGGCCGTCGTCCGCCTGCCCGGCGGCGCGACGTTCGAGACGCCGGTCGCCCCCGGCCGCAACGTCTTCCTCTATGTCGTCAAGGGCGAGGTCTCCGTCGCCGGAACCGCCGTGCCGCAGTGGAACCTCGCCGCCCTGGGCGACGGCGATGCGATCCAGATCACCGCCGCATCGGACGCCGTCGTCCTCCTGGGCCACGCCGAACCCATCGGCGAGCCGGTCTTCAGCCACGGCCCCTTCGTGATGAACACCCGCGACGAGATCATCCAGGCGATCCAGGACTATCAATCCGGCAAGTTCGGCCCGCCGCCGAGGGTGTGAGCGCGGCGCGCGTCTCCGTCTCCTCCCCGCTTTGCGGGGAGGTGGCGCGGCGCTTCTTCAGCGCCGTGACGGAGGGGTTCTTTCTGCATCACAGGCGCCTGTGGGACTTCAAGAGCCCCTCCACCACGCTGCGCGCGGTCCCCCTCCCCATTGCATGCGGAGGAGACCAAGCTTTAGAACCCCCACCATGACCGACGACGTGACCAAGGACTCCAACGGCAACATCCTGACCGACGGCGACAGCGTGACCCTGATCAAGGACCTGAAGGTCAAGGGCTCATCGCTGGTGGTCAAGGTCGGCACCAAGGTCAAGAACATCCGCCTGGTGGATGGCGACCATGACATCGATTGCAAGATCGATGGTATCGGCGCGATGAAGCTGAAGTCGGAATTCGTCCGCAAGGTCTAAAAGCAAAGGCTTCGCGCCGAGGTCGGCCCTCCCAGAGAAGCAAAAGCCCGCGCAGTGTGCCTTGTAGAAGGCACGCCCCGTGGCGAGCCAGCCGACGCTCGTCAACAGAGGCAGAAGCCTGGTACCGGGTTGGTCCTTCCACAGAAGCCAAAAGCCTGTGCGGTGCGCTTTGCAGGAGGCACGCCCCCGTGGCGAATGCAGCCGAAGCCTGGCAACAGAGCCAGGCATCGGCGTCGTTATCGACTGTGCTGGCTCAGGGCGTCAGATAAGACGAGCGGGTCAGACCCAGCCGCAGCGCATCGATGTACTGAGTGCGCTCCTTGGCACTGAGCCGCGCGCTGGAGACCTTGTCGCGGTAGTAGGTCATCAATTCTTCGGGTGACAGGTGCACGTAGCGCAGCATGTCCTCGATGGTGTCGTGAGTCTCGATCCCCGCGTGATAGAAGCTGCCATCCTCGCGCTGATAGACGTTCACCGAATCGGTATCGCCGAACAGGTTGTGCATGTCGCCGAGAATCTCCTGGTAGGCACCGACCAGGAACACGCCCAGAAAGTACTCTTCCCCCGCCTGAATCTCGTGCACCGGCATGCTGTTTTCGATGCTCTGCTCGTCGACGTAGTGCTTGATCTTGCCGTCGGAATCGCAAGTCAGGTCCTGCAGTACGGCGCGCCGCACCGGCTCCTCGCTCAGCCGCTGCAGCGGTACGATCGGCAGAATCTGATCGATCGCCCAGGTATCCGGCAAGCTCTGGAACACCGAGAAGTTACAAATGTACTTGTCCGCCAGTTTGTCGTTGAGCTCGTCGAGCACGGCGCGGTGCGAGCGCTGACGCGCCTTGAGCTGGTTGTACAGGCGGCGGCAGATGGCAAAGTAGCCCTGTTCGGCCAGGGCTTTCTGCGCCAGGGACAGCTTGCCCGACGCGTACTGCGCGGCGGCCTCGCTCATATAATGAGTGGCACGCCAGTAAGTCTCGGTGACCATCTCCGGGTCGGTCGGCCCGAGCAGATCGGCCAGCGACTGGACGATATCGGGTAACTCGTCGTAATTCTCGATGATCGGCGCATCGTCGTTGTGGCGCTCGAAGTCGGTCACCTGCATCACCAGCACCGCGTGGTGCGCGGTCATCGCCCGGCCACTTTCGGAGAAGATATGCGGGTGCGGCAGCTCCTGCCGATCGCAGAACTCCTTGAGCATGCCGACCACGGTGCCGGCGTACTCGTCGATGTCATAGTTGATCGAACTGGCATTGCGCGAATGAGTGCCGTCGTAATCGACACCCAACCCACCGCCCACGTCGATGTGATCGACCGGCAGCCCCAGTGCGCGCAGCTCCGCGTAATACCGAATCGCTTCGCGGAACCCTTCGCGGTAATCGGCCAGATTGGCGATCTGCGAGCCCATGTGGAAGTGCAACAGGCGCACACCCTGCTCCACTCCCGCAGCACGGAAGCGCTCGATGACGGTGAGCAACTGGGCCGCGGACAAGCCGAACTTGGATTTCTCGCCACCGGTGTCGGCCCACTTGCTCGACGCCAGCGACGACAGCCGCACGCGCAAACCGACCTGCGGAAGGATCTTCAGCTCCGCGGCTTCCTCGATGACCAGCCCCACCTCGGACATCTTTTCAATCACGATGAAGACGTTATGGCCGAGCTTCTGCCCCATCAGCGCCAGGCGGATGAATTCTCGGTCCTTGTAGCCGTTGCAGACGATGGTGCCACCCTTCGGCGCAAGCGCCAGCACCGCCATCAGCTCGGGCTTGGAACCGGCTTCCAGTCCGATGGCGACGTTCTGCGTGGCGATGATGTTTTCCACCACCGCCTCCTGCTGATTGACCTTGATCGGGTACAGCGCGGTGTATTTGCTCTGGTATTCGAGACGTTCGATATTGGCATCGAAAGCACCGGTCAGCCGACGCACACGGTCCTGAAGAATGTCAGGGAAGCGCACCAGCAATGGCAGCGTCAGCCCCGCATCGCGCAATTGCTCGATCAAACCGGTGAATTCGACGGCTTCACCGTTGGGGCCCTGCGGACGCACCTCCACCTGGCCATCGTCATTGATCGAAAAGTAACCGGCGCCCCAGTGACGAATGCCGTAAACGCTCCGGCTGTCCGCTGCGGTCCACTGGCTGCCGTCGTCTTTACGTGTGCGTCGTACAGGCATCTAAGCCTCCTGAAAGATGGTTGTTCTGCCAGATGGAAAGCATGACAGGAAAGAGCTATCTCGCTTGGACAGCCGGTAGACAGAGAAATAAGCGCAGAGAACGGAAACGGCAGTGATCAATCAGCCGCCGGACTTCTTCGCCTTGAACCCGCGTTTGGTCAGCTCATCGATCAGCAGTTGAACATGGTCACCCTGAATTTCGATAACGCCGTCCTTGAGTGCCCCGCCAGTACCGCAACGACGCTTGAGGGCACTGGCAAGCTCCTTGAGCTCGACTTCAGCAAGCGGTACGCCGGTTACGGTCGTCACGGTCTTGCCACCGCGGCCTTTGCTCTCCCGCCGAACTCGGGCGATACCGTCTCCTTCGGGAATGGTTGACTGTTTGCAGATACAGGCGTCCAGCGGCTGGTTGCAGTCCGGGCAGTGCCGTCCCGCATCGGTGGAAAATACCAGGCCGCCGAGGCCGGACAGGGAGGTAGTCTTCTTGGCCACACGAACCTCCTGAGCGAAGAAAAGCAGGTCCCGGCAAGCCGGAACTTCAAAACGCGCCAATTTATCAGCAATTGCGCCGCGCTCGTAGCGCTTCGAGCGCCAACACGGGACAACACTTATAAGAAATGCAACGCAGCGGCCGCGAGTCCTGCCGCTGCACTGTAAATGGGAAACGGAACACAGCCTGATGGAAAGAGCGCGCCGTTCGACGCCTAACTGCTAGCGAGCCCAGCCCAGGCGTCAGAGCCGCCCGGCAGGCGCGTACGGCTCGGGATCGATGCATGGCGTCTGCCCCGTCAACAGGTCGGCCAGCAGCTGGCACGAAGCAGGCGCAAGCACCAGACCGTTACGGAAGTGCCCGCAGTTGAGCCAGAGGCCATCGTGACCCGGTACTGGCCCGATATAAGGGATGCCCTCGGGTGAAGCCGGACGCAAGCCGGCCCAGTGCTTGACTACGGTCGCATCGGCCAACGTCGGTAACAGCTCGATAGCGCTGGCTCTGAGGCTTTCGAGCGCATCTTCAGTCGGCGCTTTGTCAAAGCCGGCGTCTTCCAGCGTGCTGCCCACCAGGATATGGCCGTCTCGTCGCGGGATTGCATAGCGTCGCTTGGCCAGCACCATGCTCGGTAGAAAATCTTCGGCGCACTTGAACAGAATCATCTGCCCCTTCATGGGCTTCACCGGAAGCGCCAACCCCAGCGTAGCCAGCAAATTACCGCTCCACGCTCCGGCGGCGACCACCACCCGCTCGGCACGCATCTCGCCCTGCGCCGTCTGCACGCCGAGTATCCGCTCCCCGTCACGCACGAAGCCGGTCACCGGGCACTGCTCGATGATTTGCACGTTAGGCAGTTTCGTCAGCGCGGCCCGCAACGCCTGTAGCAAGCGAGGGTTGCGCACGTTGGCCACCCCCGACATGAACACCGCCGTGGAAAATCCCTCGCCAAGCGGAGGCACAGCGGCGTGCACCTCATCCATTCTCACACGGTGCAACGGTCGATCTTCACGCGCGG
>DPSI01000555.1 GCA_003527165.1 Pseudomonas sp. | reverse complement strand
CGCTCTTCCGATCTTGTTTGTTGCTCCAATGGGTGAGGTCGGCGAAATACTTCACGAGCCACGCTACACATTGCTGCCCGGGGTGAAGGCTTGGGTGAAGGGCGTGGCGAATGTCCGCGGCAGGCTGTTGCCAGTCATGGATCTATGTGGCTATTTCGGGCTAGAGCTGTCGCCACTGCGCAAGCAGCGGCGGGTGCTGGTGGTCGATCACCAAGAAGTGTTTGCCGGGCTGACGGTCGACGAAGTGTTCGGTATGCAACATTTTCCGGTGGATGCCTTCTCCGAGCAGTTACCACCGGTTGAAGCATCGATTCACCCGTTTATCCATGGTGTCTTTCAGCGCGAGCAGCCCTGGCTGGTATTTAGCCCGCATGCGCTTGCTGCGCATCAGACATTTCTGGACGTGGCGTATTGATTTAGGTGGGGTCGGCTAATGCCGGCCTTTGGTTCTTGGAAGGAAACGTACGGGTGGTCCAGGCGGGGGCCGAAAAAAATGAAAAAAATGAACGCAAATGCATTGCTGGCAGGGGTACGTAGCAATACGTTGATCGCCGGGCTGTTTATCCTTCTGATCGTGTCGATGGTGCTGCTGTTCGTGAACTTTGCGTACATCAATACCCAGGCCGACTATGACAACGAATACATTGGACACGCAGGTGAGCTGCGAGTTCTGTCTCAGCGTATCGCGAAGAACGCGGTGGAGGCGGCCGCCGGCACGCCGGACGCGTTCGGCTCGCTGAAAGACGCACGAAATGACTTCAGTGAGCGCTGGAACTCTCTCTCCGAAGGAGATGACCGCATCGGTCTGCCCGCGGTCCCCCAATCATTGCAGGCCGAGGTCGCCGCAGTGCAGCAGGACTGGGATACGCTGCGGCAAAATACTGACGCGATCCTCGCCAGCGAACAAACCGTTCTCTCTCTGCATCAGGTAGCCGCGACTCTCGCAGAAACCATTCCGCAGTTGCAGGTGGAGTACGAAGAGGTTGTCGACATCCTTCTGGAAAGTGGCGCACCGGCTGCCCAGGTTTCCGTGGCGCAGCGTCAGTCTCTCCTGGCCGAACGTATTTTGGGTTCGGTGAACAAGGTGCTTTCCGGTGACCAGGACTCGGTTCAGGCCGCCGACATGTTCGGTCGCGATGCGAGTCTATTCGGTCGCGTACTCAGCGCGATGCTTGAGGGCAACGAAGCCATGGGCATCTCCCGCGTCAACGATGTCGAGGCATTGGATCGCCTGGCTGCGATTTCCGAATTGTTCCAGTTCGTCTCCGGTTCCGTGGACGAGATTCTTGAAACCTCACCGGAGCTGTTCCAGGTGCGCGAATCCTCGAACAGTATTTTCGAGGTGTCGCAGACCCTGCTCGACAAGACTTCGCTGCTGACCCAGGGCCTTCAGGATCGCGCCGAGGCCCGTTACGTCAATGCCCTGGCTGGTTATGTCCTGGGTGCGCTGGCGCTAGCCTCGGTTCTGCTGATCGGTCTGGTCATGATTCAGGAAGCACGTCGCCGCCTGAGTGAAACCGCGGAAAAGAACGAACGTAACCAGACGGCGATTCTGCGCTTGCTCGACGAGATCGGAGACTTGGCTGATGGTGACCTGACGGTGGCCGCCACGGTTACCGAAGACTTCACCGGCGCCATCGCCGACTCGATCAACTACTCCATCGACCAGCTGCGCGATCTGGTCGAAACGATCAACCAGACTGCCGTTCAGGTGTCGGGTGCGGCCCAGGAGACCCAGGCGACCGCGATGCACTTGGCCGAAGCATCCGAGCATCAAGCCCAGGAAATTGCCGGAGCGTCAGCGGCGATCAACGAAATGGCCGTTTCGATCGACCAGGTATCGGCTAACGCCGCCGAATCCTCTGCCGTAGCGGAGCGCTCCGTAGCCATTGCCAACAAGGGCAACGAAGTGGTTCACAACACCATCACCGGCATGGATAACATTCGCGAGCAGATTCAGGACACCTCCAAGCGAATCAAGCGCCTCGGCGAATCATCTCAGGAGATCGGCGATATCGTCAGCTTGATCAACGATATTGCCGACCAGACCAACATTCTTGCATTGAACGCGGCGATTCAGGCCTCCATGGCCGGCGATGCGGGTCGAGGCTTCGCGGTGGTCGCTGACGAAGTACAGCGCCTTGCCGAACGTTCATCCGCTGCGACCAAGCAGATCGAGGCGCTGGTCAAGACGATTCAGACCGATACCAACGAGGCGGTCATCTCGATGGAGCAGACCACTTCGGAAGTGGTGCGCGGTGCGCGTTTGGCACAGGATGCCGGTGTCGCGCTGGAGGAGATCGAGAAGGTCTCCAAGAGCCTTGCGGCTCTGATTCAGAACATCTCCAACGCGGCGCGTCAACAGGCTTCGTCGGCCGGCCACATTTCCAACACCATGAACGTCATCCAGGAAATTACCTCGCAGACTTCCTCGGGTACCACCGCTACGGCGAAGAGCATTGGTAACCTCGCGAAGATGGCCAACGAAATGCGGCACTCGGTATCCGGCTTCACCTTGCCGGTAACGCAGGATCAGGCCTGACTGAGAGCACGGCGGCCGGCAACGGCTGCGGTGGAAGTTCATGAGTAAGGGGCAGGGCATGCAGCCAAGCGTTGATTGGTCACTGAGACCCTTGGCCGATATGTCGTCAGCGGAGTTTCATGACTGGCAGGCCTTGCTCGAAGAGCGTTCCGGCCTGGTGGTTACCGAGCAGCGCCGGACATTCCTGCAGACCAATCCGAGCAGCCGCATGCGCGAAGTCGGCGTGGCTGATTACGCCAGTTATTATCGCCAGGTTACCGATGGTCCACGGGGCGCGGTGGAATGGTCGACGCTGATGGACCGCCTGACGGTTCAGGAAACCCGATTCTTTCGCCATCCGCCTTCGTTCGCACTGCTTTCTGCCTACATGCACCAGCGTCGTCAATCACGCGACGCTGTGCAGCCTTGGTCGCTATGGAGTGTGGGATGTGCAAGCGGTGAAGAAACCTACTCATTGGCGATCTGTGCTGCCGAGGCGGTGACGCGCGCAGGCGGCGAAGCGCAATATGGCGTGATCGGCACCGATATCAGCCTCAGCGCACTGGGGCGGTCGCGGGATGGGGTCTACAGCCGGCGTCGGCTCGAGCAGTTGGACCCCGACCTGCGCAAGCGGTATTTCCAGTCAATGTCGGATGACCGATTTCGAGTGATACCCAGCCTGGCAGCACGAGCGTGCTTTGCCAGACTTAACGTGCTGGAGCTGGCCGGTGCGCCAATGTCCGATATGGACGTCATTTTTTGTCAGAACCTGTTGATTTACTTCCGTCGCTGGTGCCGCCGCGAAATCCTCAATCGTCTGGCCGAGCGCTTGGTGCCGGGAGGATTGCTGGTTATCGGCGTGGGCGAGGTGGTCGGCTGGCAGCACCCGGATCTGGTGCCGGTAGCTGATAGTCAGGTTCTGGCCTTTACCCGGAAAAGTTTATGAGCGGAGTCGCTATGGGTGATCGGCACGATTATGTCGCCCTGGAGTGGGTGAAAGGCGAAATTGCCGAAACGCTGAAGCAGGCGCGGCAGGCCTTGGAAGCGTTCGTCGAAAACCCGCAAGACTCGACGCGGATGCGCTTCTGCCTGACTTACGTGCATCAGGTGCATGGCACCTTGCAAATGGTCGAGTTTTACGGTGCTGCACTGCTCGCCGAAGAAATGGAGCAGCTCGCCCGCGCGCTGCTGGATGAGCGTGTCGCCAGCCAAACCGAAGCGCTTGAAGTGCTCATGCAGGCGATTCTGCAAATGCCTGCGTATCTGGATCGCATCCAGAGCGCCCGTCGCGACCTGCCAATGATCGTACTGCCGTTGCTCAACGATCTGCGTGCCGCGCGTGGCGAGAAGCTACTGTCGGAAACCAGCCTGTTCTCGCCCAACATGTCCGCTCGGACGCCGGCTCTTTCGGATGAGTTCCTGGCTCAGCGGCAAACCGACGATCTTCCGGGCCTGCTCCGCAAGCTGCGGCAGATGCTGCAGGTCGCGCTGGTCGGGGTTATCCGCAATCAGGACCTACCCACCAACCTGGGCTATATGGCGCGGGTATTCGCGCGTCTGGAAATGCTCTGCAAAGATGCGCCGCTGGGCGCCCTGTGGCAGATTGCGTCGGGCGTCATCGAGGGGCTGGCCAGTGGGGCTGTCGCCAACGGCACCACGGTCCGCAATCTGCTGCGCCAGGTCGACAAGGAGCTCAAGCGGCTTGTTGTGCAGGGTGCGGACGGAATCAACCAGGCAGCACCTGACGAACTGACCAAGAATCTGCTCTTCTACATCGCCAAGGCTTCGACGCAGTCTCCGCGCATCCGGGCCTTGAAGGCTGAATACAGCCTGGACGATGCGCTGCCCGATAGCACTCTGGTCGATGAAGGGCGCGCACAACTGGCGGGCCCGGATCGCGGCGCCATGCGTTCGGTTGTGGCTGCATTGTGTGAAGAGCTGGTTCGGGTCAAAGACAGCCTGGATCTGTTCGTACGCAGCGACCGCATGGGTCTGGTCGAGCTTGGCGCATTGCAATCGCCGCTCAAGCAGATCGCCGATACGCTTGCTGTGCTGGGCTTCGGTCAGCCACGTCGGATCATTCTCGATCAGATCGGAGTGGTCGAAGCCTTGTCGCAAGGCCAACAGCAGCCCGACGATGCGGCGCTGATGGATGTGGCGGGGGCGTTGTTGTACGTCGAGGCGACACTGGCTGGCATGGTTGGAGGCACATCCGACGAGCAGGGCGACGAGAGCCATCTGCCGACCACTGATGTCGCGGAGATTCATCGCCTGGTTATCCGCGAAGCGCGTACGGGGCTTGAGCAGGCCAAGGACGCGATCATCGAGTTCATTGCCTCCCAGTGGAACCATCAACATCTGGCGCGCGTACCAGAGCTCCTCACCCAGTCGCGTGGCGGGCTTGCGATGGTTCCGCTTGCACGTGCCGCGGCCTTGCTGGACGCCTGCAACCGCTATATCCAGGAGCAACTGCTCGGGCCGCAAGCGATCCCGGACTGGCAGAGCCTGGATACCCTCGCCGATGCGATAACCAGCGTTGAATACTACCTGGAGCGTCTTAGCGAAGACTGCGGCTCGCAAGGCGATCTGATTCTCGACGTCGCTGAAGAAAGTCTGCAGACACTCGGCTACCCGCTACGTGCGCAGTCGCTGGCAATCGAGCAGGACGCGGACGCCTCTGAGGCGGACCTCGAGCTGTCCGATCCTCTGGACGAGATCGAGGTGCTGCTGCCGGAACCAACCTCCGCGCCCATGAATACCGAGCAGCCGGATCAGGCCGCCGCCCAACCAATCGATA
>DPSI01000049.1:14555-16952 GCA_003527165.1 Pseudomonas sp. | reverse complement strand
CGCCACAGGCGGCCCACTCCCATTCGGTACAAGGAGCGCAGCATGGAGGCCAACAAGTCTTCCTCTTCCACCGTCAACCCTCCGGTCTTTTATGGGTCAGCGGTACTCATTCTGGCCCTGGTGATCTACAGCGCCGCCTTCTCAGACCATGCCCAAAGCGTCTTCAGTCAGGTCCAGACCTGGATCATCGCCAACGTCAGCTGGCTGTACATCCTTGCGGTTGCGGTGATTCTGCTGATGGTGGCGCTGCTCGCCATCAGCCGCTACGGCAACATCAAACTGGGCCCTGATCACAGCGAGCCGGACTACAGCAACCTGACCTGGTTTTCGATGCTGTTTTCCGCCGGCATGGGAATCGGCCTGATGTTTTTCGGCGTAGCCGAACCGGTGATGCACTTCGTCTCACCCCCGGTTGGCGAAGGCGGAACCATCGATGCGGCCCGCGAGGCGATGAAGATCACTTTCTTCCACTGGGGTCTGCACGCCTGGGCCATCTACGCCATCGTCGCGATGATCCTGGCCTACTTCAGCTATCGTCACGGCCTGCCATTGACGCTGCGTTCGGCGCTCTACCCGCTGATCGGAGAGCGTATCCACGGGCCGATCGGGCATGCGGTGGACATCTTCGCCATCATCGGCACGGTGCTCGGCGTCGCCACTTCACTGGGGCTTGGCGTCACTCAGATCAACACCGGGCTGAACCACCTGTACGGGGTGCCGATATCGGTGCCGGTGCAAATCGGTCTGATCGCGGGCACCACGGTGCTGGCCACCATTTCGGTGGTGACCGGCCTGGACAAGGGCGTAAGGCGGTTGTCCGAGCTGAACCTTAGCCTCGCCGTTCTGCTGATGCTGCTGGTGCTGATCGCCGGCCCTACGGTGTTCATATTGCAGACGTTCGTACAAAACACCGGCAACTACTTCTCGCAGATCGTCACGGCCACATTCAATCTCTATGCCTACGAGCCGAACGACTGGATCGGGGGCTGGACATTGTTCTACTGGGGCTGGTGGCTGGCCTGGTCGCCTTTCGTCGGTCTGTTCATCGCGCGTATTTCCCGCGGCCGGACCATTCGCGAGTTCGTCACTGGCGTGTTACTGGTGCCGACCGCCTTTACCCTGCTGTGGATGACGGTCTTCGGCGATACCGCGATCCATATGATTCTCTGGGATCACGTCACCAGCCTCGGCGAGGCGATCGAGCAAGACAGCTCGCTGGCGTTGTTCGCCTTCCTCGAGCATTTCCCCTTCTCGTCCCTGTTATCGCTGATCGCGATCATCATGGTGGTCGTGTTCTTCGTGACTTCCGCGGACTCCGGCGCGCTGGTGGTGGACATGCTCGCTTCCGGCGGCCAGGAAGGCACACCGGCACGGCAGCGAATTTTCTGGGCCGGTTCGATGGGGGTGGTGGCCATCGCCCTGCTGTTGGCCGATGGCCTCACAGCGTTGCAGACGGCCACCATTGCGAGCGCGCTGCCCTTCACTATCGCGCTGCTCTGCTCCATGTGGGGGCTGCTGAAAGCCCTGCGCGTGGATGCCACCAAACAGGGGCTGCGCTACCAGGCGCTGACCACTTCGCCCAACGCACCGCGCTCGGGTGCGGGCGGCTGGCAGCGACGCGTGCGCAGCCTGACCATGTTCCCGCGACGCCGTCATGTGGTGCGCTATATCGCGGAGGCGGTGGTACCGGCCTGTCATTCGATAGCCGAAGAGATGCGCAAGCAGGGCTATACCGTCGAAGTGAGCGAGGACGACCAGGCGGCAGTGTCACTGCAGATCACCCATGAAGGTGCGCCGGACTTCCTCTACGAGGTGCATCCGCGCGGCTATCCGATGCCCAGCTTTGTCGCGGCCGAAGAAAACGAACCGGACGAGCGCACCTACTACCGCGCCGAGGTGCATCTCAAGGAAGGCGGACAGAACTATGACGTGATGGGCTGGAGCCGCGACGAAGTGATCGGTGACATCCTCGACCAGTACGAGAAACACATGCATTTTCTCCACATGGTCCGATAAGCGGCTTCGCCGGAATGCGTGCGGTTTGGTCTAGCCTCCCGCAACGCTTTCCGGCTTTTCGCGGTTGCTTAGATACTTTTCCAGCTCCGCCAGGGGCAGGGGCTTGCTGATCAGATAGCCCTGTACCTGATTGGCTCCATAGCGCTCCAGCAGCTTCAGCTGGGCGACCCGTTCAACGCCTTCGGCCACCACTTCCAGCCCCAGGTCGTGAGCCAGGCCGATCATGGCTTGCACCAGGCTGTTGTCCGCTTTGGCCGCAACCCCATCGACGAAGCTCTTGTCGATCTTCAACAGGCTGATGGGTAGCCGGCTCAGGTGAACGAACGAGGAGAAACCGGTACCAAAGTCGTCCAGCGAAAAACGCACCCCGAGCGTCGTGTA
>DPSI01000049.1:0-14449 GCA_003527165.1 Pseudomonas sp. | reverse complement strand
TACTCATCGTGCCGCTTACCTGTTCGCTGCGTCGCATCACCGCGGTCTCGGTGAGTTCGAATTCCAGCCAATGCGGGTCCACTCCGCGTTCCTCGATCAGCCGCTGCAGGGTAGCCAGCAGCTGGCTATCCTGGAACTGCCGGAACGACAGATTGACGGCCATATGCAATTCGCCGGCGCCGTTTTCGCGCAGGCTCTGCATGTCGCGCAGCGCCCGCGAAATGACCCAGTAGCCCAGCGGTACAATCAGCCCGCTCTCCTCTGCCATGGGGATGAATTCATCCGGAGCCAGCAGGCCGCGCGAGGCATGAGGCCAGCGCACCAGGGCTTCCAGGCCAACGATGCGCCCGGTTCTGATACACAGCCGCGGCTGGTAATGCAGCTCTAGATCGTCGCGACGCAGCGCACGCCGCAGTTCGCCCTCCAGATCCGCCAGGCTGCTGGCGCTGCGGTTTACCCGCTCGTTGTAGAGGTACCAGGTACATCCTTGCCTGGCCTTGGCATGGCGCATAGCAACCTGCGCCAGCCACAACAATTGATCTGCATCGGTGTCGGCTTTGGCGTGGGCCAGACCCAGGCTGCAGCCGAGCATCAGACTTTCGCCATCGAGCCAGTACGGCTCGGCCAGCGCCTCCACCACACGGTCAGCCACTTTTTGGGCGCGCCCGGCGCGGCGCGCGGTATCGAGCAACAAGGCGAATTCGTCGCCACCCAGGCGGGCGACCCGATCTCCTACCTCAAGCTGCGCCTTCAATCGCGCCACTACCTGCAAAATCAAGCGATCACCGGCCTGATGGCCGAGCGTGTCATTGACTCGACGGAAATTGTCCAGATCCAGAAGCCCCAGGGCCAAGCCTTCACCGTCATGCTCGGCCAGCTGCGCCTCGAGCACGGCTTGGAACCCCTGCCGGTTGGCGATACCGGTTAGCGGGTCCTGTTCCGCCAGGCGCTGCAAAGCGGCATGCAGACCGCACCGTTCCCGGGCATAACGCAGGCTGCGGCGCAACACATCGGGGCTGAACTGCGAGCCGACTAGCCAATCAACGACACCTTCAGGCGCCTCGTCGGGCTCCTCGTCGAGCAGGAGAATCGTCGGCCAAGGGAAACGACCCGAAGCAGGACGACGGCGCGGCGTAGCGAGCAGCAGCACGTGGCCCGCTTCGGCCAGATGCGCAGAAGCGGTCGGCCAGTCGTCCGCGACCAGCAGCAGGTGATCGCTGCGCAGCGCGGTCAGTGCGGCACGCAGGCGTGCCTCCCACTCGGGCTCGTCGGCCAGCAGAACCAGACGCATAGGTTGTAAGGACGCTGTCACGGTGTATCCCCGGTTCGTGCGGAGCAGAAGATGGCTGGCCACCTCGACGGTTTACACCTCCCTGTGCAAAGCGGGACGGCAGGCCGATCAGCCTAAAGCGGGCGCCGCGGCGCATAGACTAGAGCATTGCGCCCCATAACCAAGTATCGCCGGCGACGATCGGTAGCTCCCGCAGCCCGACGACGCCAATTTGCAGGACGAGCCCTGCTAAACTCTCGCCCCCCGCTTCAACAGACCGAACGAAGATGTCCCGACTCAATCCCCGGCAGCAGGAAGCCGTGAACTATGTCGGCGGCCCCATGCTGGTGCTCGCCGGCGCCGGCTCCGGCAAGACCAGCGTGATCACCCGCAAGATCGCCTACCTGATCCAGCAATGCGGCATCCGCGCGCAATATATCGTCGCCGTGACCTTCACCAACAAGGCCGCGCGAGAGATGAAGGAGCGCGTCAGCAGCCTGCTGCGCGGCGGTGAAGGGCGTGGGCTGACGGTCTCGACCTTTCACAATCTCGGTCTGAACATCATACGCAAGGAATACGCCAAGCTCGGCTACAAGCCGGGTTTCTCGATCTTCGACGAGGGGGACATCAAGGCGCTGCTGACCGACATCATGCAGAAGGAGTACGCCGGCGATGACGGCGTGGACGAGATCAAGGGCTACATCGGCAACTGGAAGAACGACCTGATCCTGCCTGAAGAGGCCCTGGATAACGCGCGCAACCCGAAAGAGCAAACTGCGGCGATCGTCTATATCCACTACCAGCGCACGCTCAAGGCGTACAACGCGGTGGACTTCGACGACCTGATCATGCAGCCGGTGAAGCTGTTTCAGAACCATCCCGAGGTACTGGAGAAGTGGCGCAACAAGGTCCGCTACATGCTGGTGGACGAGTACCAGGACACCAACGCCAGCCAGTACCTGCT
The DNA here is from genome assembly GCA_003527165.1 of Pseudomonas sp. Classification (GTDB taxonomy): domain Bacteria; phylum Pseudomonadota; class Gammaproteobacteria; order Pseudomonadales; family Pseudomonadaceae; genus Stutzerimonas. Next base: position 12,215 of record DPSI01000049.1, on the reverse strand, counting down.
GGTCAAGCTGCTGGTGCAGGAACGCGCGCACTTCACCGTCGTGGGCGACGACGACCAATCGATTTATGCCTGGCGTGGCGCACGGCCGGAAAACCTGATGCAGCTGAAGGAAGACTTTCCCTCGTTGAAGGTGGTGATGCTCGAGCAGAACTACCGTTCCACCAGCCGCATCCTCAAATGCGCGAACGTGCTGATCGCCAACAACCCGCACGCCTTCGAAAAGCAACTGTGGTCGGAAATGGGGCACGGCGATGCGATCCGGGTGATTCGCTGCCGCAATGAGGAAGCCGAGGCCGAACGCGTCGCGATGGAAATCCTCACCCTGCATCTGAAGACCGAGCGGCCCTACAGTGATTTCGCCATTCTCTACCGCGGCAATTACCAGGCCAAGCTGATCGAGCTGAAGCTGCAGCACCACCAGATTCCCTATCGGCTGTCCGGTGGCACCAGCTTCTTCGCGCGTCAGGAAGTGAAGGACCTGATGAGCTACTTCCGCCTGCTGGTCAACCCGGACGACGACAACGCCTTCCTGCGAGTGATCAATGTGCCGCGTCGGGAAATAGGTTCGACCACGCTGGAAAAGCTCGGTAACTATGCCACCGCGCGTAAGATTTCCATGTACACCGCCTGCGACGAGATGGGCCTCGGCGAGCATCTGGACAGCCGTTTCACCGATCGCCTGTCGCGCTTCAAGCGCTACATGGACAACCTGCGTCAGCAATGCGCGCAGAACGACCCGATCGCCGCGTTGCGCAGCATGGTCATGGATATCGACTATGAGACCTGGGTGCGCTCGCAGACCTCCAGCGACAAAGCCGCGGATTTTCGCATGGGCAACGTCTGGTTCCTTATCGATGCGCTGAAAAACACCCTGGAGAAAGACGAAGAAGGCGGCATGACCATCGAGGAAGCCATCGCCAAGCTGGTGTTGCGCGACATGCTCGAACGCCAGCAGGAAGAGGAAGAAGGCGCCGAGGGCGTGCAGATGATGACCTTGCACGCCTCCAAGGGTCTGGAGTTTCCCTACGTCTTCATCCTGGGCATGGAAGAGGAAATCCTCCCGCACCGTTCCAGCATCGAGGCTGACACCATCGAGGAAGAACGCCGCCTGGCCTACGTCGGCATCACCCGCGCACGGCAGAATCTGGCGATGACCTTTGCCGCCAAGCGCAAGCAGTACGGCGAAATCATCGAATGCATGCCCAGCCGTTTCCTCGACGAACTGCCGCAGGAAGACCTGGAATGGGAGGGCCAGGACGAAGCGCCGGCCGAAGTCAAAGCCGCCCGCGGCAACGACGCCCTGGCCGCTATGCGGGCGATGTTGAAGCGGTAGCAGCTCGAAGCGTGCATCGTAATCGTAGGGCGGATTTCAATCCGCCGCAGGTGCGGGACGTCAGCGCCGCTTGGCGGGTTGAAACCCGCCCTACAGCTTCACCCGCTGACGATCGCCTCCAGCTCCCTGGCCGCCGCGCGCAGGCGTGGCACAAAAGCCACCAGCGGCTCCATCGCGCAGCGAATCACCGGCGCATGGGTGAATAGGCAAGCGCTCAGCTCGCCGCGGCCGTCGCGCACCGGCACGGCGCAGGCGACCATGCCGTCGATGAATTCCTCCGAATCGGTGGCCAGGTCTTCTTCGCGAACCCGTGCCAGATCGTCGCGCAGGGCGCTGAGATCGGTGATGGTGTTGCGTGCCAGCTGTCGGATCGGCAGGCGCGGGAGGATCTTTTCCAGCTGCTCCAGTGGCAGCGAGGCGAGGTACAGCTTGCCGCTGGCGGTGCACCAGAGCGGCGTGTGACTGCCGATGGGCAGGTTGATCTGCAGCGGCCAGTTCGTCTGTACACGATCGAAATAGAGCATGTCCAAGCCATCCGGCACCGACAGGCCGCAGGTTTCACCGATCTCATCGGACAGCTCGCGCAGGATCGCCTGGCGCAATGCCTTGTGACGGCCGCTGCCGAGAATATTCACCGCCGTCGCGTGCAGTCGGTCACCGGGAAGCAGCCCGCCGCGCAAGCCGAACTGCACAAAGCCCTCTTTTTCCAACGTCTGCACGAGCCGGTGAGCGCTGGCCTTGGGAATGCCGAGCCGCTCCGCCAGTGCCGTCGGGCTCAGCGGTTCCTTGGCAGCGGCCACGGCCTCGATGATTTCCAGCACACGGGTGATGGAAGAGCCTTTTTCACGAGTACTGCGCATTGATCGAAGCCCGCTTGCCGTCGGTAGATAAAAAATTCCGCCCCGAAGGGCGGCGAAGTCTAAATGAAAGATCGCAACCTGACTGAAGCGTCGCAACGCCGGGCGAGGCATGCCCGCCCAGCGCCATCGCGTTACTTCATGGTGGGCATCGAGAAATCCGCACCGGCACGAATACCGGTCGGCCAACGCCGGGTCACGGTCTTCATCCGGGTGAAGAAGCGCACACCATCCGGGCCGTGCATGTTCAACGGACCGAAGATCGAGCGCTTCCAGCCACCGAAGCAATGGAAGGCCATCGGCACCGGGATCGGCACGTTGACGCCGACCATGCCGACCTTGACGTTCTCCTCGTACTGCCGCGCGGTATCGCCATCGCGGGTGAAGATCGAGGTGCCGTTACCGAACTCGTGGTCATTGACCAGTTTCAGCGCCTCATCGAACGAATCGACCCGCACCACCACCAGCACCGGACCGAAGATTTCCTCCTGGTAGATACGCATCTGCGGCGTGACCCGGTCGAACAGCGTCGGGCCGACGTAGAAGCCATTCTCGTAGCCCTCGACCTTCAGTGCTCGGCCGTCGCAAACCAGCGTCGCGCCCTCTTCTACGCCCAAGTCGATGTAACCGGACACCTTCTGCTGATGCTCGCGAGTCACCAGCGGCCCCATGTGCGGCTCGGGTTCGACGCCAGTGCCGGGACCGGTGCGCATCTGCGCGATCTCGCCCTTGAGCATCTCGACCAGGTTGTCCGCCACTTCGTCGCCGACGCACAGGGCCACCGAGATCGCCATGCAGCGCTCACCAGCCGAGCCGTATGCCGCCCCCATCAGCGAGCCGACCACCTGCTGCGGATCGGCGTCGGGCATGATCACCATGTGGTTCTTCGCCCCGCCCAGGGCCTGGCAGCGCTTGCCATGGGCCGAAGCGGTCGCGTAGATGTACTCGGCGATAGGTGTCGAGCCGACGAAGCTCACCGACTGCACGCGCTCATCGGTGAGCAGCACGTCCACCGCCTCCTTGTCGCCGTTGACGATGTTCAGCACGCCGGCCGGCAGCCCGGCTTCAGCCAGCAGCTCGCCGATCAGCATGGTCGCGCTCGGGTCCTTCTCCGAGGGCTTGAGAACGAAGGTATTGCCGCAGGCAATGGCCACCGGCAGCATCCACAGCGGCACCATCGCCGGGAAGTTGAACGGCGTGATGCCAACACAGACACCCAGCGGTTGCATCAGCGAGTTGGAGTCAATGTCGCGACCGACGTTGGAGGAGAACTCGCCTTTGAGCAGATGCGGGATGCCGCAAGCGAACTCCACCACTTCCAGCCCGCGGGTCACTTCGCCCTGGGCATCGGAGAAGACTTTGCCGTGTTCCAGCGAGATCAGCCGGGCCACGTCGTCGCGACGCGCTTCGAGCAGCGCTTTGAAGCGGAACATGACGCGGGCACGCACCAGCGGCGGCGTCTTCGCCCAGCCTTCGAAGGCGGCCTGGGCGGCGGCGATGGCCTCGCGGGTCTCATCGGCCGAGGATAGCGAAACGTAAAGGCGCGGCTCACCGGTGGCCGGATTGTAGACAGTCGCATGGCGTTCGGAGCGGCCAGCGACGGCCTCGTTGTTGATCAGATTGCCGAGGGTCTGCATGGGGGTTACTCCTGGTTCCAGACGGTTTCGTAGAGATCGATGATTTCCGCTTCGGTGGGCACGCGCGGGTTGTTGCCCGGCGAACCCGATGCCAGCGCCTGCCGGGCCATGGTTTCGCGCAGTTCGAAGAAGCGTTCACGGGTAATGCCGAACTGTTCGGGACTTGGCACTTGCAGTTCTTTGTTGATTGCACGGAGCTCGTTCAGCAGCTTGTCGTTCGCCGTTTCGATGCTGTCGCCTTCGCCCGCCACGCCCATGGCACGGGCGCAGTCGGCGTAGCGCTCGGGCGCCGCCGGAATCGAAAACGCAGTGATGGCCGGCAGCAACATGGCGTTGGACAGCCCGTGCGGCACATGAAAGAAGGCACCGATGGGCCGGCTCATGCCATGCACCAGCGCCACCGAGGCGTTGGAGAAGGCGATACCGGCGAGAGTCGCGCCAAGCATCATCGCCTCGCGGGCTTCGCGATTGCCGGGCTCGTGGTAGGCCGCGCGCAGATTGGGCGCCAGCAGGCGCATGGCCTGCAGCGCCTGCGCATCGCTGTAAAGGCTGGCCTTGCGGCTGATATAGGCCTCGATGGCGTGAGTCAACGCATCGATGCCGGTATCGGCGGTCACCCGCGGCGGCAGCGACAGGGTCAGTTCGTAGTCGATCAGTGCGGCCACAGGCATGAAGCCGAGGCCAGCACAGAGCATTTTCTCGTCGCTGGTTTCGTCGGTGATGATGGTGAAACGCGTCGCTTCCGAGCCGGTGCCGGCGGTGGTGGGGATGGCGATCAGTGGCAGCCCGGCCTCGCTGACATCGCGCGGGAAGCGATAGTCGCGCATCTCGCCGCCGAACTTGCCGAGGATACCGATGGCCTTGGCCGAGTCGATCGGGCTGCCGCCGCCGAGCGCGATGATCGAATCGTAGCTGCCCTGACGCACCATCTCGACGCCGGCATGAATCGACGCCGCAGTCGGCTCCGGCAGGGTATCGGCAAAGCAGTCACTGGGAATGTCGGCCTTGGCCAGCGTCTCGCTGATTCGCGCGACATAGCCCAGCTCGACCATCATCCGGTCGGTGACGATCAGCGGGCGTTTGCAGCCCAGGTTGTGCAATACGGAGACGATCTGCTGACTGGCGCCGGCGCCGACTTCCATCAGGCGCGGCAGGACGATGCGATGACTCATGGGGCTTCTCCAAAGGTGCGGACGGCTCTGCTCTCGCGCCGGATGGGCTCCGGTAAAGGCAGCAGCGTGATACTCCGCTTCGGTGAGAGACGAGGTCTCGTTTTTATTTTGGTACTTTCGGTCTCGCTATGGACATGAGACTAGGAAAGTTAACCGCGAGCCGTCAAGCCAAAATGGGACTTTTATTCTCGTTTTAGGATAGACGGGCCACTGGTTACGCGCCGCGTCAGTTGCGGGAGTCGGACTGCTCGGCCATTCCGGTCAGCCGTTGCAGCAGACCGTCCGCCTCGCTCCGCAAGCGACGATGCAACTGGGCTACCTTCTCGCGGGATTGGTTGTCCTCGATCGAGCCCAGATCGGCCTCGACGTTGATCAGCGCCGCACGAAGCCCAGCATGAATCAGCAGCGCGCCAGCCTGTATGTCGCTGCGCACCACCGCGGCCACTAGCGGCCAGGCCTCGTTCGCCAGTTCCAGCGCCTTCAGACAACTGCGCGCGGTGGCCAGAGGTACTGCACAGACCTGGCGCGACGCGGTCTGCAGATCCGCTGCTGCCGTCTGGTGGTGGCTGGCTTGCAGATACTCCTGGAAGGCGCGGATATCCGCATCGGCGAAAGCACCGGGACGCCCGATCAGCGACTCGGCGACCTGCAGCAGCCGTCGCCGTGCCGATTCACTGCTGCGCGCCTCGCTGATTCGAAGCCCCTTCAGCACCAGTGCGAGGCCGATATCGGAGGCCACCGCAGCCGCCGCGCCACAGCCCGGCGTGGGCCGGTCGGCCGCCGTCGCATCACGAAATTCGGCCAGCGACAACGCCCAGACGCTGTCCCCATCGGTAACTGAAGGGTCCATGCTCAGGCCGCGCCATTGCCCCAGGCCAGCAACACGTCGAGCATGCGGTTGGAGAATGCCCACTCGTTGTCGTACCAGGCCAGCACCTTGACCAGCTCGCCCTGCACCCGCGTATGGCTGAGATCGGCCACGCAGGATGCCGGGTAGCCGAAGAAGTCGCGCGAGACCAGCGGCAGGTCGTTGCACTCCATCACGCCCAGCGGCAGGTTGCGCGCGCCGTCGCGCAGGATCTGATTGACCGCCTCGACGCTCGCCGGTGCACGCTCGGCGGTGAAGGTCAGGTCGACCAGCGACACGTTCGGCGTCGGCACCCGCACCGCCAGGCCATCCAGACGCCCTGCGAGCTCCGGCAACACCAGGCCGATGGCCTTGGCGGCGCCCGTGGTCGAGGGAATTATCGATTCCGCCGCGGCACGGGCGCGGTAGAGATCCTTGTGCGCCTTGTCCAGCAGGCTCTGGTCGTTGGTATAGGAGTGCACGGTATTGAGCAGGCCCTGCCGGATGCCCACCGCTTCGTGCAGCACCTTGGCCAGCGGCGCCAGGCAGTTGGTGGTGCAGGACGCATTGGAGATCACCCGCTGGCTGCGGTCGAGCAACTCATGATTGACGCCGTAAACCACGGTCAGGTCGGCGCCCTCGAGCGGATGTGAGGCGAACACGCGGGCGGCCCCGGCCTGCAGATGCTGATCGATCAGTGCACGCTTCTTGAACTTGCCGGAACACTCCAGCACCACATCGACCCCGAGCTGTTTCCACGGCAGCTGGCTGGGATCGCGCTCCTGCAACAGCCGGATCGACTGGCCACGGATCTGCATCATGTCGTCGTGCAGGTCGACCTGCCCCTGGAAGCGCCCGAAGGTGGTGTCGAAGCGCGTCAGATGGGCCATGGCTGACCGCTCGCTGAGGTCGTTGATGGCCTCGATGTGGATCTGGTTCTCCAGATTTCGCTCGAACAGGGCTCGCAACACGGCACGGCCGATACGGCCATAACCATTGATAGCAATACGCAACATGGCGGTCTCCTGAGGGTCGTTGAGGCTTCTGCTAGCTTAGTCGGACGATCCTGACCGACGTTCATTACCGCCCGACGAAGATCACCGGGCGGCGAACCCGAGCGCCATGCGTCAGTCGTAACCAGACAGGTCCGTTGCACCGGCCTGCCGAACACCGGAAAAGGGAGCGAGCATGAGCGAGTCAACCCAGCCACCCTGGTGGAAAGGCGCCACCGTCTATCAGATCTATCCGCGCTCCTTTGCCGACAGCAACGGCGACGGCGTTGGCGACCTCAATGGCGTGTTGCGCCACCTCGACCATCTGCACTTTCTCGGCGTCGACGCCCTATGGCTGTCGCCTATCTTCCGCTCGCCGATGGCCGACGCCGGCTACGACATCAGCGATTATTGCGACGTCGACCCGCTGTTCGGCTCGCTTGAGGATATCGATCGGCTGATCGCCGAAGCGCATGCCCGGGGTATTCGGGTGCTGCTCGATTTCGTTCCCAATCACACCTCCGATCAGCATCCCTGGTTCATCGAATCGCGCAGCTCGCGGGACAACCCGAAACGGGACTGGTACATCTGGCGCGACGAGCCCAACAACTGGCGCGCCGCTCTCAACGCCGGTAGCGCCTGGACATGGGACGAGCACAGCCAGCAGTACTACTTGCACCTGTTCCTGCCCGAGCAGCCGGATCTAAACTGGCGCAATCCGCAGGTGGTCGAGGCGATGCACGGCGTCCTGCGCTTCTGGCTCGACCGCGGCATCGACGGCTTTCGGGTCGACGTCATTCATTGCACTGGCAAAGACCCGAGTTTCGCCGACGATCCACGCTGCCTGGCCGGCCAGCCGCTGGTGGAATTCAACGACCAGCCCTACAGCCACGAGCTGTTGCGCGGCATGCGTCGGCTGGTCGACAGCTACCCCGGCGAGCGTGTGCTGGTCGGCGAGGTCAACATCCGCGCCACCGAGCGAGTCCTGCAGTACTACGGGGCCGGCGACGAATTGCACATGTCCTTCAATTTCCAGCCACTTGATGCGCCTTGGGAACCGGTGATGTTTCGCACCTGCATCCGCGACGTCGAGGCGCTGCTGAAACCGGCAAACGCCTGGCCGACCTGGGTGTTGTCCAATCACGACAACGTTCGTCAGCGCAGCCGCTATCACGGCTCGCTGCGCAGCGCCCATGCCGCCGCGGTACTGCTACTGACCCTGCGCGGCACGCCGTTCATCTATCAGGGCGAGGAGCTGGGACTGGAAGACGCGGTAATCGACCCTGACGAGCAGGTCGACCCCGGTGGTCGTGATGGCTGCCGCGCGCCGATCCCATGGCTCGCGGCGCCGCCCCACGGCTGGGAGGGCAGTCAGCCATGGCTGCCGTTCCCGCCCGACAGCGACGAGCTGGCCGCCGAACGACAGCTGCATGCACCCGGCTCGACCCTTGAGCTCTACCGCCGGCTGATCGGCGCGCGCAAAAACAGCCCGGCGCTGCTTCACGGTGACTGGGAAGAATTGCCGTCACACCCGAACGTGCTGGCCTACAGACGGCAATTGAATGAGGACCAGCGGGTGATCTGCCTGAATTTCGCTGACGAACCCCATGCCTTCCCGATCAAAGGCCACTGGCGAATCGAGATCGCCAGCGACGCCCAGGGCGAAGGCGAATCCTATAGCGGCGAACTGGCGGCAGGTCAGGCGCTGATTCTCAGCCCGGAGGAACACTGAGATGCGACCACTCTGGTATCGGAATGCAGTGATCTATCAGATCGATCCGTCATTGTTCCTCGACGTTAATGGTGACGGCTGCGGCGATCTGCGCGGCGTTACCGAGCGTCTGGATTACGTTCGCGGCCTGGGCGCTACGGCCATCTGGCTGATGCCGTTCTACCAGTCGCCGTTCCGGGACGCCGGCTACGATGTTAGTGATCATCTGCAGGTCGATCCACGCTTCGGTGATCTCGCCGACGTGGTCTATCTGCTGGAGAAGGCCGAGGAGCTGGGCCTGCATGTGATGATCGAGCTGGTGGTGCAACACACCTCGATCGAGCACCGCTGGTTTCAAGAGGCGCGGCGCGACCCGAAGTCGCCCTACCGGGACTTTTATATCTGGGCGGATGAGCCGGACGACAGCATCGAGCCGATCTTTCCCACCGTGGAAAAAAGCGTCTGGACCTGGGACGAAGATGCCGGGCAGTACTACCGCCACCTGTTCTACAACCATGAGCCGGACCTGAATCTGGCCAACCCGAAGGTGGTCAAGGAGATCGAACGGATCATCGCTTTCTGGCTGCGCCTGGGTGTGTCGGGCTTCCGCGTCGACGCCGCCTCGCATCTGATCGAACAGGCCGGCGGTGGTAACAGCGAGGACGGCTACTGGCTGCTCGAACACATGCGCGACTTCGTCACCCTGCGTCGACCGGAAGCCGTGCTGCTGGGCGAGGTCGATGTGGAGCCGGAACAGTACCGCGACTATTTCGGCGAAGGCGATCGACTGACCCTGCTGCTGAACTTCTGGGCCAACAACCATTTCTTTCTTTCGCTAGCACGCAGCGAGGCGGAGCCCCTTCAGCGAGCGTTGGAGCGCCAGCCGGAACCACCCGAGCGCGCGCAATACGCCATCTGGCTACGCAACCACGACGAGCTGGATCTGGAGCGGCTGACCGAAGACGAGCGCGAGGATGTCATGCAGGCCTTCGCCCCCGACCCGGACATGCGTGCCTACAACCGCGGCATCCGCCGACGTCTGGCACCGATGCTCGACGGAAACGAACGGCGCATCGCAATGGCCCACGCACTGCTGTTCGCGCTGCCCGGCACACCCATCATCCGCTAGGGTGAAGAGATCGGCATGGGTGACGATCTGTCGCGACCCGAGCGTCTGGCGGTACGCACCCCGATGCAGTGGTCTAACGAGCCCAACGCCGGGTTCTCCTGTGTGAGCACGCAGCAACTGGCGGCACCGCTGGTCGAAGAAGGCGAATTCGGCTATCCGCAGCTAAACGTTTACACCCAGACCCTGCGCGACGATTCCTTGCTGGCCAAGACCGGCAACATGATTCGTACCCGTATCGGCCTACGTGAAATCGGCGGCGGCCAACACCGCGCCGTCGAGACGGGCGGCTCCTCGGTGTTCGCCATTCGCCATGACAACGATTCGACCGTGTTGATGCTGGTGAATCTGGGGGACCAGGATGTCGAGGTCGAGATCGCCGAAAAGGATTTGCAGGATATGGTCGACGTACTGGCCGATAGCGACTACGAGCAGCCCCAGGGTCATCCGCTACGGATCTGTCTGACCGGCTATGGCTACCGCTGGCTGCGTCGCAAACAACAGCTGTTTGGCTAAGACGATGCAATGGCTACTCGACTCCGACCAATGGCGCGGCTGGCATACCGATGACTTTCCGGCGGGCAGCTGGCGAAGCCGCGACGGTGAACTCCAGGCCATCGCCGGGGCTCCGCGGGTCGACCTGGTGTCGCGGCGGCGCTACCGCGATTTCATCTTCCGTTTCGAGTTCGCCCTGCCTGTCGCCGGCAACTCCGGCGTGCTCTGCCGCGTCGAAGAAAACGCGGTACTCAGCTGGCACAGCGGCCCGGAAATGCAGTTACTCGACGACGCCGGCCACCCCGACGGTCGTGAGCCCACCACACGCAACGGCGCCTTGTACGGGCTGCTGGCAGCCGAGCCGGACACGCCTGTTGAGCCCGGCGAATTCATTGACGCGGCGCTGGTCGCTCACGATGGCCATGTCGAACACTGGTTGCGCGGCCGCTGCGTGGTCCGCTATCGGCTCGACGATCCGGGCCTGCGTGCCAGCATCGCTCGAAGCAAGTTCGCTGGCTTTCCACGCTTCGCCCAAGCCGCGGAGGGCCATCTGGTGCTGCAGCACCACGGCGAAGCCGCGCGCTTTCGCCGCTTGTCGATCGAAATGCCTGACTGAACGGTCCACTTGGACCCGAGCATGGAATTGAGCGAGAATGCGCGGCTTTCCAGGCTGCGGGAAAGCTGGCGAATGGATGCAGGATCGAAACGGACTGGGCGCTCGCCATCTTGGCGCAGCGCCCAGTCGGCTTTCGGGAGGGCGAATCGTCAGAGGTACCGGGCCGCCCACGCTTGAGGTAGCGCGTTCGTGGAACAGCTGAAACAGAAGATCCGCAATGAAGGCATCGTACTCTCCGACCGCGTTCTCAAGGTCGATGCCTTCCTGAATCACCAGATCGACCCCGTGCTGATGCAGCAGATCGGCCAGGAATTCGCCTGGCTGTTCCGCGACGAGGGCATCACCAAGATCGTCACCATCGAGGCCTCCGGCATCGCCCCGGCAATCATGGCGGGCCTGGAACTCGGCGTACCGGTGATTTTCGCGCGCAAGCACCAGTCGCTGACGCTGACCGACCACCTGCTGACCGCCTCGGTGTATTCCTTCACCAAGCAGGTCGAAAGCACCATCGCCATCTCCACCAATCATCTGTCCGACGCAGATCGCGTGTTGATCATCGACGATTTCCTGGCCAACGGCAAAGCTGCCAAAGGTCTGATCTCGATCATCCAGCAGGCCGGTGCCAGCATCGCCGGGCTGGGTATCGTCATCGAAAAGTCGTTCCAGGCCGGTCGCCAGGAACTGGAAGAAGCGGGCTTTCGCGTCGAGTCCCTGGCCCGCGTCGCCGCGCTCAGTGACGGCCAGGTGGTCTTCGTCGACTAGGGGCTATTGAGATTTCGTCGCAGCCGCGCCGGAGACCGTTCGGGTAGCGCGCTTCATTCGCGGCGCCATAGCGTTACCAGTGCGCCCTGGGTTCCGGCGACCGGATCACTCACCGGGACGCCGACCCGCTCGGCGCGCGACCGCGATTCATCATGGCTGCTTTCATCCGGGCGCAGCAGATCGTATTGCTGGTCCACCGGATAACCCCCGACCACCTCGAAATCATCGCTGGCGCTGAGCTGGCAGTGACCGGTGCCCGCCGGCAGCACCAGCGCGTCTCCGGCGCTCACCTCGACTTCCTGCCCCTGCTCGCCGCCGAGCATCAGCCGCGCCGAGCCTCGCGACACGCCGAGCACCTCATGGGCGGTGGAATGGTAGTGGTGGTAGTCATAGACACCCGCACGCCATTGCGCCGGCCACAGGTGACTGTCGAACAGGTTCTCGAACGCGCTGGCGTAATCGGTACCGGCCAGCGGCAGCTGGCGGTACACCAGCACCGGATGCGAACTGTTCGGGGTGCGTCCGTCACTGGAAAAACGAAGCTGCTGGGGTTGCGGAGCGGAACTGGGCATGGGCACCTCATCTTCATGCCAAGGGCCGGCATCGCCGCGGGCCCTCGGGAACGGGTTTGAAGTTTCGACCCGGTACCCTGCGGCTTTTCTCCCCG
>DPSI01000033.1 GCA_003527165.1 Pseudomonas sp. | reverse complement strand
CCATACTGTGATTTGTGATTAGGCGACGCTGTTACCCGAACACACGCCTTCTCAGAAGCGATACCAGCAATGCCTACCTTGAGCCTTGGTAGCCGGCGGTCGCTTCGCATCCTTGCCTCCTTGATCGGTGTTGCGCTTGGGTAGTCACAAAGTAGTTCGCGGCGCTGTTTTCCCAATGCATCAAACGGTTGATTCATTCATAACTTGGCGAACTGAAGAAACGTGCCGTTATAAGAGCGGGTTCGGTGAGGTTCTTCAGATTTCCGCCGGGGGGTTGCGATCAGGACCGGCAAGCGCATCTCTATGGTCAGCGCGTACTGGGCAAACGAGCCCATTGGAATGCACTGCTGAACCAAATACTCGCGATCTTCCATGTGAAAAAGCCCAGGCTAATGCGAAGTACGCTTGTGGTCTGCTGGCTTGCTCGTTGACTCATCGGACAGGGCAGACAGGGCGACTCGGTTGATGAAGTCCGCGTGTGAGAGATCCCGGCACGTAGGCGAATCTTTCACGTCCGAACGCAGCCTGTGACTGGCGCCGTAGGTGGAAAATTTTCCGCCATCACTAGTGTCGTCTTGTCGCTTGTACTGGGTGGGTTAAAACCTACCCAACCGACCGCGCGGCTGTAAGACGCACCTTCGAACGCGCGCGCCTGTAGGGCGGCAACTTTTCCGCCGCCGTTGCGGAGTATCGCCGGGTTGCCTGCTCACGGGGGGTTAAGCCCCCCGTACGGCGGTACGGGCCGCGGCGGGCGTCGGAACGCCGCCGCTATGAGTCGCCTTGTAGGCGCTTTGGCACATCAGAACAAAAAGTACCGCTGCGCCATCGGCAACACATCGGCCGGCTCGCACCAGAGCAGTTGACCGTCGGCCCTGACTTGATAGTTCTGCGGGTCGACCTGGATGTCCGGTGTGTAGTCGTTGTGGATCAGGTCCTTCTTCTGCACCGAGCGGCAGCCCTTGACCACGGCGATTTTCTTTTTCAGCCCCAACTGCTCGGGCACACCTGCCTCCGCGGCGGCCTGGCTGATAAATGTGAAGCTCGACGCATGCAGCGAGCCGCCGAAGCTGGCGAACATCGGCCGGTAGTGCACTGGCTGAGGCGTCGGGATCGAGGCGTTGGCGTCGCCCATCAGGCTCGCGGCGATGGCGCCGCCCTTGAGGATCAGGGTCGGCTTCACACCGAAGAACGCCGGGCGCCAGAGCACCAGATCCGCCCACTTGCCGACCTCGATCGAGCCGACTTCGTGGCTGACGCCGTGGGTGATCGCCGGGTTGATGGTGTATTTGGCGATGTAGCGTTTGGCGCGGAAGTTGTCGTTGCCCGCGCCGTCGCCGGGCAGAGCGCCGCGCTGCTTCTTCATCTTGTCGGCGGTCTGCCAGGTACGGGTGATGACCTCGCCGACGCGGCCCATGGCTTGGCTGTCGGAGCTGATCATCGAGAATGCGCCCAGGTCATGCAGGATGTCTTCGGCGGCAATGGTTTCGCGGCGGATGCGGCTCTCGGCGAAGGCCACGTCTTCGGCGATGCTCGGGTCGAGGTGGTGGCAGACCATGAGCATGTCCAGGTGCTCGTCGATGGTGTTGCGGGTGAAGGGCCGGGTCGGGTTGGTCGAGCTCGGCAGCACGTTGGCAAAACCACAGGCCTTGATGATGTCCGGCGCATGGCCGCCACCGGCGCCCTCGGTGTGGTAGGTGTGGATGGTGCGCCCCTTGAACGCGCCGAGGGTGGTTTCGACGAAGCCGGACTCGTTCAGGGTGTCGGTGTGGATCGCCACCTGCACGTCGTACTGGTCGGCGACGGAGAGGCAATTGTCGATGGCGGCCGGCGTGGTGCCCCAGTCTTCGTGCAGCTTCAGGCCGATAGCGCCGGCCTTGACCTGTTCGATCAGCGGTTCGGGTAGCGAGGCGTTGCCCTTGCCGGTGAAACCGATGTTCATCGGGAAGGCGTCGGCGGCCTTGAGCATCATCGCCATGTGCCAGGGGCCGGGCGTGACCGTCGTGGCGTTGGTGCCCGTGGCGGGTCCCGTGCCGCCGCCAATCATGGTGGTGACGCCGCTCATCAGGGCTTCTTCGATCTGCTGCGGGCAGATGAAGTGGATATGCGAGTCGATGCCGCCTGCGGTGAGGATCATGCCTTCACCGGCGATGACTTCCGTCGCGGCGCCAATGGCGATGGTCACGTCCGGCTGGATGTCCGGGTTGCCCGCCTTGCCGATTGCGGCGATGCGGCCGTCCTTGAGGCCCACGTCCGCCTTGACGATGCCCCAGTGGTCGAGGATCAGCGCGTTGGTGATCAGCGTATCGACGACGTCGGCGGCGCACAGCTGCCCCTGGCCCATACCGTCGCGGATCACCTTGCCGCCACCGAATTTCACTTCCTCGCCGTAGGTGGTGAAGTCCTTCTCGACCTCGACCCACAGGTCGGTGTCGGCCAGGCGCACCTTGTCGCCGACGGTGGGACCGAACATGTCGGCGTAGGCTTGGCGAGAAATCTTCATGACCTTTTCCTGTTTCCTGGTAGGGCGCCACACGCGCACCTTGGGGTGGTACATGGGCGAATGAATTCGCCCTACGTGATGTTTCAGCCATCGGCAGCGGGCCTTGCTGTCGTGGGGGCGAGCCTGTTCGCCCGGCATCTCCTTCCTGTCCTCGATATAGCGCCACGCGCACGCCGGGGTTGGGACATGGACGAATAAATTCGCCCTACGGGCGGCGGGCCTTGCTGTCGTAGGGGCGAACTTGTTCGCCC
>DPSI01000479.1 GCA_003527165.1 Pseudomonas sp. | reverse complement strand
GAGTTCCGGCTCGTGCAGTTCGACACGCTCGACCGCGACTTCCTTCTTCGCCGAGGCCGTGGCGGTCGGCTTGGGCGGAGATGCCGACACGATTCGCTCGGATGGCAGCTTCTCGGCATCCCCAGCGGTAACCGGCTCGAGTTCGACTTCGATGTTCGCGGGCTCGCCATCTTCGCTTTCGGCACGACCGAGGGCAGGCACAGGCTCGAGCGACGCCACGGGCTCACGATTGCCGGCGACGGATTCAACCTCGGGCTTCGCCGGCGGGCCAGGCTGAGGAGGCAGCTTATCTCCGTCGCAAGCGCTCAGAAAAGGTAGCGCAAGCAGCACACTCAACCATTTCATAGCCCAACGCCTCCTTCGTTCCGGTTAGTTCGACTGCCGGCACAGCTCTCCTGCTAGCTCGCCGAGGGTCTTCAATGCTCGCTCTGCCTCAGCCGTCCAGGGCAGCCCGCAATTGAGCCGCACACAATGATTGAACTGCTCGGTGTTGCTGAAAATCAGGCCCGGCGCAATGCTGATTCCCCGCTTCAGCGCCTGCACATGCAGGTCCTTGGTGTTCACCCGGGCCGGCAGACTGACCCAGAGAATGAAGCCACCCGTTGGACGAGTCATCTGGGTGCCCTCCGGAAAATAGCGCTGGACCGCCAACTGGAAGGCGCTGAGGTTCTTACGATACTCATGGCGGATATAACGCAGATGACGGTCATAGCCACCGTTCTCCAGATACGCGGCGACCCCCATTTGCGTGACGCTGCAGGCCGAATGCGTGCTGAAGGTCTGCAGGCGCTGTATCTCTTCACGGTAACGGCCGGGAAGGATCCAACCAATGCGCACACCAGGCGAGATCGTCTTGGAGAAGCTCGAGCAATAGATCACGCGCCCGTCGCGGTCATTGGCTTTGAGCGCCTTGATCGATCCAACGTCGAACAACAATTCGCCGTAGATATCGTCTTCGACAACCTGAATATTGAAATTCGCCGCCAGTTTCAGCGATTGCTTCTGCCGTGCGTCTGGCACGCTGCCCCCGAGCGGATTGCTGAGGCGCGCCGTCAAGACCAGCGCCTTGATCGGCCACTGGCTTGCCGCCAGCTGCAACGCCTCGAGGCTGAGCCCGGTGTCCGGATCGCAGGGGATCTCGATGACCTTGAGCCCGAGCAGATCGGCCAACTGAAGCAAGCCGTAGTAGCTGGGCGATTCCGCTGCGATCAGGTCGCCAGGCTTGGTCAATACGCGCAAGGACATCTGCAGCGCATCGACGCAGCCATGGGTGATCACCACTTCATCCGGTCCGACGATCACCCCAGCGTCACGCATGCGGATCGCCACCTGCCGACGCAACGGTTCATAACCGGGACTGAACATGTAGCTGAACGCCCGCTGGCTTTGGAAGCGGGTGACCTTGGCAAGCTGCTGATGCAAGGCGCGAGCCGGCAGATAGTCGACATGAGGCACAGCGGCGCCTAACGGGATAAGCCCGTCGCGGCGTGATTCGCTGAGCACCTGATTGATGATACTGCTGCGCGTCACCAGCGTTGGCCGCTCGACCTGCGCGATATCCGGCGTCGGCGCGGTCAGGGCCGGAGTATGGTGAACATAGAAGCCAGATTGCGGACGGGCCCGGATCATCCCCTGATCTTCGAGGTTGGCATAGGCTTGCAAAACCGTCGCATGGCTGACGTTCAGTTGCATGCTCATCTTGCGCACCGATGGGACGCGCTCGCCCGGACGGTAAACACCTCGCCGGATATCTTCGGCGAGCTGGTGCGCGATGCGCTGGTAAAGCAACAGATTGGTCATATCGTCCGTCTCCGCCAACTGGACCATAACAGTAGTACAACACTCTTATGGGTGACCAATACAGTTAGCGGCTAACTCGCCGACACAGTCGGTTACCTTTCTGATCAGCCCGCACGTGGTCAGGCCGCATGGGCGACGTCAACGAGGGCTGCTCAGACGTCCCTGCTCATCGGAAAACAGAATTTCGACCCGCCGATTCTGCGCCCGCCCACGCGCCGATGCGTTCTCGGCGACCCGGTATTGCTCGCCATAGCCGATCACCTCCATGCGCCCATCGGCGATACCCAGGCTCTGCATGAAGTCGCTTACCGCCTGCGCACGAGCCTTGGACAAGACGAGGTTTTCCGCCGCGTCGCCCCGATTGTCGGTGTACCCCTCGATCCGGACCTTGCGCTTGGGGTTGAGCTGCAGGAAACGCACGAGCTTGATCAGCGTACGGTTGGCCGAGGGTCCCAGCTCGGCGCTGGCCGCCTTGAACAGCACGTCCCCTAGCGTCATGACCAAACCACGATCGGTTTCGGCTGCCGCCAGGCTGATCATTTGATCCTCCAGCCAGCGGCCCTGGTGTTGTATATCGAGCAGCCTGGCCTCCTGCAGGGCCTGGCGCAGGCGCTCCCTCTCCATGGCCAACTGAGTAGCGCGCCGCTGATTTTGTATCTGCTCGCTGTGCTGGCGAGCGATCTCGCCATAACGCTGACTGAGATATGCGTAATGGGCCACGTCCTCTGCGCTGCCCCAGTAACCGGCAAAACGCTTGGCTCGCTCCAGCGACTCGGCCGCGCGCATTACGTCTTTCGGCGCATCGTGAAGAATCTGCGGATCTTCACTGACGCTCTGAAATGCAATAGCCGCTTGCTCCAGTTGCCGTTGCGACTCCTGCGTGGCACAGCCTTGGAGTGCGGCAAGCGCTACCAGCAATACGGACATGAGAAGAACCGGCTTCACTGCAAATCTCCCAACTGTTCGCGTAGCCGTGCGATGCGCCGATTCAGCTCTTCCAACTCCTGCTGGCTCTTATCGTTCAGTACGCTGGCCTCCGCCAGTCGAGCGTCCAGTTCCGCCTGCTCAGCTAGCCGACGCGCCTCCCGATGATGCTCGTCCTTCATTGCCGCGACCGCAGCCGTAAGCTTCTGTTCGGCCAGCGCCAGCTCTGGTATCTGCTCCGATGCGCCCACCGAACGCGCCTGGACCAGCGCCTGCTCGGTGAGACGCAGCTGTTCGCTTGGGGCCGGATCGCTGACGCAGCCGACCATCGCCGATAGCACGAGCATGCAGAAAAGATGTTTTATCAAGTGAAGGACCTTAGCGTTGCGAATTGCCTGGCGGCACCGGTTGCTTCTTCCAGCGCTCGAGGTTTTCTACCAAAAGCTGCTGCGGCACCCCGGCGGCGCGCAATTCTGTCATTTT
>DPSI01000119.1 GCA_003527165.1 Pseudomonas sp. | reverse complement strand
CGATAGTTAACGTATCGATGGCACGCCAAGAAGGCCTGCCTTTAGGAGCACAGCATGACCAACAAGATTATCCAGGCGCTCGAAGCCGAGCAGATGACCAAAGAACTGCCACCATTCGCCCCCGGCGACACCGTAGTGGTTCAGGTGAAGGTAAAGGAAGGCGAGCGTGAGCGTCTGCAGGCCTTCGAAGGCGTCGTGATCGGCAAGCGTAACCGCGGTTTGAACAGTGCGTTCACCGTTCGCAAGATCTCCAACGGCGTTGGTGTTGAGCGTACATTCCAGTACTACAGCCCGATGGTCGACAGCCTCAGCGTCAAGCGTCGTGGTGACGTTCGCAAGGCCAAGCTGTACTACCTCCGCGCGCTGTCCGGCAAGGCAGCCCGTATCAAGGAAAAGCTTTCCTGAGAAAGCGGTTCCTTGCAAAAAAAGCAGCCTTCGGGCTGCTTTTTTATTTTAGGTGGGCTGTCATTCGTACAGTGCGCCATACGATCCTGATTGCTGCCCGCATGGCGGCGTGACAATAACGACAATATTCGCAGTGCACGTGGCGGCCACAACTGAGTAGAGTGGCAGTGACCTCCAGAGAATCCGAGATACAACGCCGTACCGAACGTTCCGTTACCCACGTGACCAAAGCGGTCTTCCCTCCGACCACCAATCACCACAACACCCTTTTCGGCGGCACTGCGCTGGCCTGGATGGATGAAGTGTCGTTCATTACCGCGACGCGCTTCTGTCGTTTGCCGCTGGTGACTGTCTCCTCCGACCGTATCGACTTCAATCATCCGATCCCCGCCGGATCGATCGTCGAGCTCATCGGCCGTGTGGTGCGAGTGGGCAATACCAGCCTGAAGGTGGATGTCGAGGTCCATGTCGAAAGTATGTGCAGTGACAGTCGAGAGCTGGCCATTAAGGGCACCTTCAGCTTCGTGGCGGTCGGCGACGACAATCGGCCCGTTCCGGTGCTGCCAGGTCATGCCGACTGATGCTGGCTCAGCTATCGCCGCCTGTGGAACACTAATGCGCTTCCCCTTGCGATGATGTGCCATGCCTGTACTTGATGACCCGCTCATCGACCGCTTTCTCGACGCTCTCTGGCTTGAGAAGGGCTTGTCGGACAATACCCGCGAGGCGTATCGCAGCGACCTGGCATTGTTCAATGGCTGGCTGGACGAGCGCGGCGTAAGGCTGGTCGATACGGGGCGGGATCTGATTCTCGACCATCTCGCCTGGCGGTTGCAGAACGCATACAAGGCTCGGTCCACGGCACGGCTGTTGTCCGGCTTGCGTGGCTTCTACCATTTCCTGTTGCGTGAGGGGGCGATCTCGGTCGATCCGACCTTGCGGATCGACTTGCCGAAACTTGGCCGCCCATTGCCCAAGGCGTTGTCCGAGGCGGACGTGGAGGCGCTGCTTGCGGCGCCTGACCTTGGCGATCCACTTGGGCTGCGTGATCGGGCGATGCTGGAAGTGCTGTATGCCTGCGGGCTGCGGGTTACCGAGCTGGTCAGTCTTACCCTGGAGCAGGTCAATCTGCGGCAGGGTGTGCTGCGCACCTTCGGCAAGGGCAACAAGGAGCGGCTGGTGCCGCTGGGCGAGGAGGCCATGCACTGGTTGAGACGTTATCTGGGTGACGCTCGAGACATCCTGCTCGCTGGCAAGGCCAGCGATGTGGTATTTCCCAGTCGGCGCGGCGACCTGATGACCCGGCAGACGTTCTGGCACCGAATCAAGCTGCACGCCCGGCAGGCGGGAATAACGGCGTCGATTTCCCCGCATACGCTGCGTCATGCGTTCGCCACGCACCTGCTCAACCATGGCGCGGATCTCCGAACCGTGCAAATGCTGCTTGGCCATAGCGATCTATCCACTACGCAGATCTATACGCATATCGCTCGTGCGCGGCTGCAGGAGCTCCACGCGCAGCATCATCCGCGGGGATGACCAGTGGTCGCTTGAAGGTGCCCGGCAAACTACAAAGCCTACGACCGAAGCCCCGCACCATGCGCTGGGTGACGGTGGCTATGTTAATCTGCCGGCCTTCCTTGATCGAAGTCGCCAGGAGATTCCATGCGCGTGATTCGTTTATTTGCTGCGGCGACCTTCGGTCTTGCCAGTACCTTTACCCTGGCCGCCGATGCCGACAAGGCGATCCGTGATTCGCTGCAGTCCATACAGCCGGGGATTCCGATCGAAGCGATTGCCGAAAGCCCCATGGACGGTGTCTATCAGGTCCAACTCAAGGGTGGACGGCAGCTCTACGCGAGCGCTGACGGGCAGTTTGTGATCCAGGGATATATGTTCCAGTTCAAAGATGGTCAGGCCACCAACCTGACCGAGCAGGCCCAGAGTCGCTCGGTCGCCGAGATGATCGAAGCCATTCCCGCTAGCGAGATGGTGGTCTTCGCGCCGGAGAAGCCGAAGACCCATATCACGGTGTTTACCGATACCGATTGTGGCTATTGCCAGAAGCTGCACAGCGAAGTGCCTGAGCTGAACCGCCTGGGTGTCGCGGTTCGCTATATGGCATTCCCGCGGCAGGGGATGGGCAGTCACGGTGCCAATACGCTTACCAGCGTCTGGTGTGCCAAGGATCGTCAGGCGGCGATGAACAAAGCCAAGGCGCGTGAGGACCTACCTGCCGCTAGCTGCGACAATCCGGTCGCCGAGCAGTACGAGTTGGGTCAGTTGATCGGAGTTCAGGGCACCCCGGCCATCATTCTGGCTGACGGCCAGGTCATTCCCGGTTATCAGCCGGCACCGCAGCTTGCCGACCTCGCTCTGAAAGCCAAGTAATCGGCAGGGGCAGCAACCTTCGGTCATTCGGTCGCTGTCCCGTTTGCCACCGGCTGAACTGTTCCGCCCCTCATGTTCAAAGCCTGAAGGCATATGAGGAGGTGCGAATATGAAGCTTGAAGGTTCCTGTCACTGCAAGGCCGTGCGTTTCTCGCTCGAGTCGGCCGAGCCCTATCCGTTCATGCGTTGCTATTGCTCGATCTGTCGCAAAACGGCGGGGGGCGGTGGCTATGCAATCAACCTGGGCGGAGATCATCGGACGCTGGCTGTCGAGGGGCGCGAGAATTTGAGTATCTACCAGGCCAAAATGGTCGACGCGGCGACGGGCGCGACCCGTGTCAGCGACGGTCAGCGCCATTTCTGCAAATTGTGCGGCAGCGCGCTCTGGTTGTGGGACCCGAATTGGCCGGACCTGGTCCATCCGCATGCGTCGGCTATCGATAGCGATCTACCGACCCCTCCGGAGTCCACGCCTCTCATGCTGGCTTCGAAGGCGTCATGGGTGGAGCCGCGGGTGGGGCCCGACGACCGCTGTTTCGATGAATACCCGGACGAGTCGCTCGCTCAGTGGCATCAGCGTCTGGGATTGCAGAGCAAACCCGACTAGGGGCTTGGCTGTCGCCGCCGATTTGACTAATCCCCGTGCGCTTCGTAATGTGCGACTCTTTTGTTCGGCCGCCGTGCGGGGCCGTTCGCTGGGTATGGGGAGTGCAGCTTGAAACCGGTCAAAGTTGGCATCTGTGGGCTGGGGACCGTCGGTGGCGGTACCTTCAATGTGCTCGAGCGCAACGCGGCGGAAATCGCCCGTCGTGCCGGGCGTGGAATCGAAGTCGCGCAGATTGCGGCTCGTCATGCGAACCCCAAATGCAGCACCGGTGACACCCCGATAACCGCCGATATTTTCGAGGTGGCTAACAATCCCGAAATCGATATTGTCGTCGAGCTGATCGGCGGTTATACCCTGGCCCGCGAGCTGGTCCTCAAGGCCATCGACAACGGCAAGCATGTGGTCACGGCGAACAAGGCGCTGATCGCGGTGCACGGCAACGAGATCTTCGCCAAGGCTCGCGAGAAGGGCGTCATCGTCGCGTTCGAAGCGTCGGTCGCTGGCGGCATTCCGGTGATCAAGGCGATCCGTGAAGGCCTGGCGGGTAATCAGATCAACTGGCTGGCCGGCATCATCAATGGCACTGGCAATTTCATCCTCACCGAGATGCGCGAGAAGGGTCGTACCTTCGAGGACGTACTCAAGGAAGCGCAGGATCTCGGCTATGCCGAGGCCGATCCGACCTTCGACGTCGAGGGTATCGACGCCGCGCACAAGCTGACCATCCTCGCATCCATCGCCTTTGGCGTACCTCTGCAATTCGAAAAGGCCTATACCGAAGGTATTTCCCGCCTGACCACGGCCGACGTCAACTACGCCGAGGCGCTGGGCTATCGCATCAAGCATCTTGGGGTCGCGCGCAGCACGGCTTCAGGCATCGAATTGCGCGTACATCCGACACTCATCCCGGCCGACCGCCTGATCGCCAACGTCAACGGCGTGATGAACGCGGTCATGGTCAACGGGGATGCGGTCGGCTCGACCCTGTACTACGGAGCCGGCGCCGGCATGGAGCCGACGGCATCGGCCGTCGTGGCGGACCTGGTCGACGTGGCCCGTGCGCTGACTACCGACCCGAACAACCGCGTCCCGCACCTGGCGTTCCAGCCCGACTCGTTATCCGCCCATCCCATCCTGCCGATAGGCGCCTGCGAAAGCGCCTACTACCTGCGCATCCAGGCCAAGGATCATCCTGGCGTCTTGGCGCAGGTGGCGACCATCCTCTCGGAGCGCGGGATCAATATCGAATCGATCATGCAGAAGGAAGCCGAGGTCCATGATGGTCTGGTGCCGGTCATCCTCGTCACTCACCGGGTGGTCGAGCAGCGCATCGACGATGCGATCGCCGCACTGGAATCATTGAGCGACGTCGTTGGCAGCGTGGTGCGGATCCGAGTGGAACAGCTGAATTAATCGGAGCTGGAAGCCGAACCTGAAGCCGGAGCGGTCGCTCGGCTTCAGACTCTAGGCTTATGGCTCAAACCGAGGGTTTGAAAACATGCGCTATATCAGTACCCGTGGCCAAGCGCCGGCCCTGAATTTCGAAGATGTCCTGCTTACCGGGCTGGCCAGCGACGGTGGTCTGTACGTGCCGGAGAACCTGCCACGCTTCACCGTTGAGGAAATCGCGTCCTGGGCCGGGCTGCCTTATCACGAGCTGGCGTTCAAGGTGATGCGCCCCTTCGTTGCCGGCAGCATTCCCGACGCGGACTTCAAGCAGATTCTGGAAGAAACCTACGGCGTGTTCGCCCACAGCGCCGTCGCGCCGTTGCGTCAGTTGAACGGTAACGAATGGCTGCTGGAGCTCTTCCATGGGCCGACCCTGGCGTTCAAGGATTTCGCCCTGCAGCTGCTTGGTCGCCTGCTCGACTACGTGCTGGCCAAGCGTGGCGAG
>DPSI01000586.1:5232-6356 GCA_003527165.1 Pseudomonas sp. | reverse complement strand
CACTTTTGAAGAAATGCTCGAGATGGCGAGTCTCGGCTCAAAGGTGCTGCAGATTCGTGCCGTGGAGTTCGCCGGTAAATACAGCGTGCCGTTGCGTGTGTTGCACAGCTTTCAGGAGGGTCCTGGAACCCTCATTACCCTTGATGAAGAGGAATCCATGGAACAGCCCATCATTTCCGGCATCGCGTTCAATCGTGACGAAGCCAAGCTGACCATTCGTGGCGTGCCGGATACGCCCGGGGTAGCCTTCAAGATTCTCGGCCCGATCAGCGCGGCGAACGTCGAGGTCGATATGATCGTGCAGAACGTCGCGCACGATAACACCACCGATTTCACCTTCACCGTCCACCGGAACGACTACCATAACGCGTTGCAGGTCCTCGAAAGCATTGCGCGGGACATGGGGGCTCGTGAAGTCATTGGCGACGTAGATATCGCCAAGGTGTCGATAGTCGGCGTTGGCATGCGTTCGCATGCAGGCGTGGCCAGCCGGATGTTCGAGGCGCTGGCAAAGGAAAACATCAACATACAGATGATATCCACCTCTGAAATCAAGGTTTCGGTGGTGATCGAGGAGAAGTACCTGGAGCTGGCAGTGCGGGCGTTGCACACAGCGTTCGAGTTGGACGCTCCAGCCGGAAGAGGGGAGTGATTCGACAGAATTGCGATCAATTCGCACCTTCCGTCGATTCGAATGGATCAAAAGGAACTTTAGAGACGCTTCTACTGGTCAATAGCTGGTGAAAAGGCTCTAGGCCGATGTCTTACGGAACATTATCCGTTTTTATCTTTGCAGACTGTTTACTGAATTTGAATCCGTTTTAAGGAGAAAGGAATGCTGATTCTGACTCGCCGGGTCGGAGAGACCCTGATGGTGGGTGACGATGTGACTGTCACTGTGCTGGGTGTCAAAGGAAATCAAGTGCGCATAGGAGTGAATGCACCCAAAGAGGTAGCGGTGCATCGCGAGGAGATTTATCAACGGATCCAGAAAGAAAAAGATCAAGAACCAAGCCATTAATATTTATGTGATTTTTGGCTTTGCAAGCGGGGCGAAGATGGGTATCATGCGCCCCGTGTTGCGGAGAGGTGGCCGAGTGGCCGAAGGCGCTCCCCTGCTAAGG
>DPSI01000586.1:0-5155 GCA_003527165.1 Pseudomonas sp. | reverse complement strand
TCGGGGGTTCGAATCCCCCCCTCTCCGCCATTTTGCATAGTTAGATTGTGGGTCGGTTTAGCATTGCGGTTTGATGGAAAATCATTGAATCAAAGAGCTTGACCAACAAATTCACAAACTTATAATGCGCACCCTTAGTGCACTCATAGCTCAGCTGGATAGAGTACTCGGCTACGAACCGAGCGGTCGGAGGTTCGAATCCTCCTGAGTGCACCACTTTAAACGACTCGCAGAAATGTGATTCGATGTTGTAACCAGCGGTGATCTGGTCTAACAAGCGCCCTATGCACTCATAGCTCAGCTGGATAGAGTACTCGGCTACGAACCGAGCGGTCGGAGGTTCGAATCCTCCTGAGTGCGCCAAATCGACAAAAGGGCCTGCAGCGATGCAGGCCCTTTTTCGTTTACGGCTTTAACGTTTGCCGCGAACGCAGCCATGCTCGTCGAAGCTGATGGTTTGCGTCCTGCCCTTGTCGCTGCTGTAGCGATACTGCATTTGCCCATTGCGGCTGGTGACTGTATCGGGTGTGCCGAAGATGCTTTCGATGTCGGCGCGGGTCATTCCGGGGTGAACCTGCCGGCTTACCATCGCATTGCGCCTGGCGCTACCCGTGATGCGGTTTCCGCATCCGTCGTCCTGTTCGCCTACGATGGTGAGCGGCTTCATTGTTCCGTCCTTGAAAGTCTTGCGTTGCGCTCTTGGCTTGGCCAAGGGTACGGCTTTGCCAGAGCTTGGCGTTGGGTTAAGCGTCTCTTGAATCTGGGCGGCTTGATTCGCTGGACAACCCTGCCGGGTGAACGTGAGGTTGCCTGCTTCATCGACGCAGCGGTAAACGCTTGCAGCGAGCGTTGGAGTGCTGCTGAAAATCAGGGCGCAACAGCTCGCGGCGAATAATTTGTTCATGGTCGTCCTCCTTGACGATTGATTGACCAGCCTAGCCAATAATTTCCTGCTTGGCAGTCGTGCCTTCTCGCAACGTGAATGCGTCGACACTGAATAGCAGGCAATCCTCTCTGAGGCTGAGACGCAAGCGGTTGTATTGCCTGCATTTCGTGGTCTGGCTTGGCGGTTGCGGTGGTATTATCGCGCGGTCCGCCCCTTCGGGCTTCTGGATCCCTTTTATGGATTTGCCCAGTAGTCGTACAAAACTTTCGCTTGCCAATCACGTATCGAATGATTGATCCCCTGGCGCGCTCCGACCGCTGGGGGTGGAGTGCGCCATGACTGAAGTAGAAGCAAAAAAGCCGCAAGAAAGTCTCCAGGATCGGCTGGCGCAAGTCGTCGAGCTGCTTTATCGCCACAAGATCGTTGAAGACCTGGCCCATCGGCAGGGCCAGGAAGGACAGCATCAGGCGGTGGTCGAGAACCTGGTGCATCGCCAGAATCTCGTTGAGCTGCAGCGCAAGTTGGAGGCGCTGCACCCTGCGGATATCGCCCATATCCTCGAAGCGTTGCCGCTCGATGATCGTCTAACGGTCTGGCAGCTGGTCAAGTCGGACCGTGATGGAGATATTCTGCTCGAGGTTTCCGACGCCGT
Organism: Pseudomonas sp.; assembly: GCA_003527165.1. Classification (GTDB taxonomy): domain Bacteria; phylum Pseudomonadota; class Gammaproteobacteria; order Pseudomonadales; family Pseudomonadaceae; genus Stutzerimonas. The sequence continues at coordinate 3,617 of DPSI01000586.1, read as the reverse complement.
TCGCGAGACGTTGATTGCTGACATGGATGATCACGAGCTCCTTGCGGCGGCCAAGGAGATGGATGCCGACGAGTTGGCGGACCTGGCCGCAGAACTACCTCGTGACGTCGTGCATGAGTTGATGGAAACCCTCGATGCGCAGCAGCGTGAGCGTGTCCGGTCGGCCTTGTCGTACGAAGAGGATCAGGTGGGTGCGCTGATGGACTTCGAGATGGTCACGATCCGTGAGGACGTGAGTCTTGAAGTGGTTTTGCGCTACCTGCGGCGTCTGAAGGAATTACCAGGGCATACCGACAAATTGTTCGTTGTCGATTACGACGGTGTGCTCAAAGGTGTTCTGCCGATCAAGCGTTTGCTTGTCAATGATCCGGAGCGGCACGTCTCCGAGGTGATGGCCAGCGATCCGGTGACCTTCCATCCGGACGAAGATGCCTACGAGGCGGCCCAGGCGTTCGAGCGCTACGATCTGGTGTCCACGCCGGTGGTGGATAAAAGCGGCAAGCTCATCGGGCGCTTGACCATCGACGAAATGGTCGACCTGATCCGCGAGGAAAGCGAAAGCGAAGTGCTCAACATGGCGGGTCTGCGCGAAGAAGAAGATATCTTCGCGTCGGTCTGGAAGTCGCTGCGCAACCGTTGGGCCTGGCTGGCGGTTAATCTGATCACAGCTTTTATAGCCTCGCGTGTAATCGGTCTTTTTGACGGTTCCATTGAGAAGCTGGTCGCGCTGGCCGCGTTGATGCCAATCGTTGCCGGTATCGGCGGTAATTCCGGCAATCAGACAATTACCATGATCGTTCGGGCGATGGCGCTGGACCAGATGGGAACTGGCAATAGCGCTCGCTTGCTGCGCAAGGAAGCAGGCGTGGGCATGCTGAATGGGCTGATATGGGGCGGAGTGATCGGCATCGTGGTCTATTGGCTGTACGGCAGTTGGTCACTAGGGGTCGTGATGACCGCGGCGATGACCCTCAATTTGCTGCTGGCGGCTCTAATGGGTGTGCTTATTCCGGTGACCCTCGCGCGCATGGGGCGGGACCCGGCGTTGGGTTCCAGCGTTATGATCACCGCTGTGACCGACAGTGGTGGTTTCTTCATTTTTCTCGGATTGGCGACTCTTTTTCTGCTCTGATCCCTCCCAACTGCGGCGACTTGGCGTTTGCCTTGCCCCTGTTATTCGGGCTACTGTTTGCGGGTTTCGCTCTGGCGAAGCTCTGGACTCGATGCGAATAACAGGCGGCCCGAGCTGCTGATTGAAAGGGAAACCCGATGACCCCCAGCGAACTCCTGCTCGAAGGTGTGGAACTTATGCTGTTCGGCTTAGGTTCTGTCTTCGTCTTCCTTGTTTTGTTGATTGTTTGCATTCGCCTGATGTCTTCTGTGATCGGCCGCTTCGACAGCGCGCCGTTAGCTCAGCCTGCATCCGTTAAGCCTGCTGCTGTCGCGGCCGAAATGGACGCCGACCTTTTTGCAGCCATCCAGGCTGCGATTCATCAGCACCGCGCACGTCGCGGTTGATTCAGAACAGGGAGTTTCCCCTCATGACTTCTGTCAAACAGCCGCTCGGCATCACCGACGTGGTGCTACGTGATGCCCACCAATCCATTCTTGCCACCCGTGTCCGCCTTGAAGACATGCTGCCGATTGCCGGCAAGCTCGATCAGGTCGGCTTCTGGTCGGTCGAATCTTGGGGCGGCGCGACCTTCGATGCCTGCATCCGCTATCTCGGCGAAGATCCCTGGGAGCGTATTCGCGAACTGAAAAAGGCGATGCCCAATACCCGCCAGCAGATGCTGCTGCGTGGGCAGAACCTGCTGGGCTACCGGCATTACGCCGATGATGTGGTGGAAAAGTTCGTCGAGCGGGCTGCGGTAAATGGGGTCGATGTGTTCCGCGTGTTCGACGCAATGAACGATCCGCGCAACCTGGCAACCGCACTGCACGCCGTCAAGCAGCAAGGTAAGCACGCCCAGGGCACCATTTCCTACACCACCAGCCCGGTCCATACGCTGCAGATGTGGGTCGATCTGGCCAAGCAGATCGAAGACATGGGTGCCGACTCGGTCGCGATCAAAGACATGGCCGGTATTCTCACGCCATATACGGCCTTCGAGCTGGTTTCGCGGCTGAAGGCAAGCCTGTCCATTCCGATCCATATGCAATGTCACGCGACGGCCGGGCTGTCGACCGCAGCAATCCTCAAGGCCGTTGAGGCCGGTATCGATAACGTCGATACCGCCATTTCTTCGCTCTCCATGACCTACGGGCATTCGCCGACCGAATCGGTGGTGGCCATCTTCCAGGGCACCGAGCGTGACACTGGCCTGGATCTGGAGTTGCTGGAAGAGATCGCGGCGTATTTCCGCGAGGTGCGCAAGAAGTATGCGAAATTCGAGGGAACGCTCAAGGGCGTCGATTCGCGCATCCTCGTGGCTCAGGTGCCAGGAGGCATGCTGACCAACATGGAAGGCCAGTTGAAGGAGCAGGGCGCCCTCGACAAGTTCGACCAGGTGCTCGCCGAGATTCCTCGCGTGCGCGAAGACCTCGGCTTCATCCCGCTGGTAACGCCGACGTCACAGATCGTCGGCACTCAGGCAGTGATCAACGTGCTCACGGGCGAGCGCTACAAGTCCATCACCAAGGAAACCGCCGGAATTCTGAAAGGCGAGTACGGCGCTGCACCGGCGCCCTTCAATGCCGAACTGCAACAGCGCGTGCTCGATGGGGCCGAGGTGATCACCTGTCGCCCTGCCGATCTGCTGCAGCCGGAGATGGACAAGCTGACCGCGGAACTGAAGGAGCTGGCGCAGCAGAAGGGCATCATCCTGGCTAGCGATGACATCGATGACGTTCTCACCTACGCGCTGTTCCCCCAGATCGGACTCAAGTTCCTCGAGAACCGTGGCAACGCAGCCGCCTTCGAGCCGGTGCCGACGGGCAAGGAGCAGGCGCCACGCGAGCCAGGCGGTGCCGATGTCTACACCGTCGAGGTCAATGGCAAGTCCTTCGTGGTCCAGGTCAATGAAGGCGGCGATATCGAGGGCCTCAAACCGATCGGGGGCGCAGCAGGCGTAGCGCCTGCAGCTGCTTCTGCACCGGCCGCGGGCTCTGGTGAGCCTCAGCCCGCGCCGTTGGCTGGCAATATCTTCAAGGTGCTCGTACAGCCCGGTCAGTCGGTTCAGGAAGGTGATCTTGTGATCATCCTTGAAGCCATGAAGATGGAAACTGAAATCCGTGCATTCAAGGCCGGCACCGTGTCAGGTGTGAACGTCAAGGTCGGCGACGCGGTGTCGGTGGGCGACAGCCTGCTGACCATCGCTTAAGGAGTGCTGCATGGATAAGTTGCTCAAGCTGTGGCAGAGCACCGGCTTGTATCATCTGGAGCCCGGTCAGTTGCTGATGATCGTGGTGTGCCTGGCATTGATCTATCTGGCGATTCGCAAGGGATTCGAGCCCTTGCTGCTGATCCCGATCGGGTTCGGTGGCCTGCTCGCCAATATCCCGGTCGCCAATATGGCTGAAGGTGCCGGCATCCTGCATCTGTTCTACGAAGTCGGTCTGCCGACCAGCGTTTTTCCACTGCTGATTTTCATGGGCGTGGGGGCGATGACGGACTT
>DPSI01000308.1 GCA_003527165.1 Pseudomonas sp. | reverse complement strand
GTTTACCGCTTCGAGGCCGACCAGGCTGATCAGCATGTCGCTGGCCGTGTTGTCGCTGTGGATCAGCATCTGGTCCATCAAGTAGCGAACGCTGAGCGAGGTGCCCGGCGCGTGCCGGTTGGTCGGGCCGGCGCCGTCGACGTAGTCGGACTCCATCAGGCGGACCGTGGTGTCCAGGCTCATGGTGCCCTGGTCGATGCGTCGCATGATGGCGATGGCCACCGGAACCTTGACGGTGGAGGCGAGGTACCAGGCTTCCTCGGCGTGATAGGACGCCGACACGCCGGTATCCAGATCCTTGAGATAGACGCCTAGCTTTCCCGAGGTTTTTTCATCGACCTCGGCGATGCGTTCGAGAAAGTCTTCCGCCCAGCGGAAACCCTCCTGGGCAGTTGCCTGCAACGGCGATGCAAGCAGTATCGCGGCCGTCAACAAAGACGTTGCGATACCTGTGGATGCCTTGTGCTTGGCTCGGAACAACACTGTGAACGGACCTCTCTGCCGGGGGTTGATACTGGGGTTGGACTCCCGTTGTCCCGCCGCGTGCGGAAGACGTACGTGACTGAATATTGTCCGAACGAGTGGCAGGACGCTGCGCCGGTGCACGTCATCTCGCTTGGCCGTTTCGCTGCAGTCAGGCCGCCGAGTCGCAATCAATACCCGCGGCCACCGAACGCCGGCCGCAGCGGAACGTCCTAGTCCTTGGCGGTACCTTTTGGCGGCACTTTGCAAGCCACATGGCAGGAGCGGTGCGTGGAGCGAGTCAGCAAGGAAAAATTCATCGGGCTCGAGTGGCTGCGCTTTCTACTCGGCCTGTATGTGGTGTTTTTTCACACCATCCATGCCTACCCGGACGAGCAGCGGCCCTGGTGGCTGTCGGACCTGACCGGAGTGGGGTTCTTCGCCACCAGCAGCTTCTTCGTGCTCTCGGGCTTTCTGCTGGCCCACGTCTATTGCCGGCAGGGGCAACTGCGCGAACCGGGCCGCAGCTTCCTCAGCAGACGCTTCGCTAACCTCTACCCGTTGCACCTGTTTTCGCTGGGGCTGACGGCGGTGGTGCTGTTGATCATCGCCAAACTCGGCATTCCGCCGGACGACGTCAAGGCCACCCTGCGTTTCGTGGTTTATGACACCAATGAGGACCTGGGCGACGCGTCCCGCGAGACCCTGGAACACTTCATGAGTAATGGCGAGCTGCTGCTCAACTTCGTCTTGCAGTTATTCATGCTGCAGGCCTGGAATCCGTATTACCTGACCTTCAACCCGCCGTTGTGGTCGATCTCTACGCTGTTCTTCTTCTACCTGACCTTTCCGCTGTTGGCCCCGCGGCTCATGCGCTTGCGGCACAAGGCCGTCTGGCTCGTAATTGTCGCACTGGTCTACCTGATCCCGCCGCTGTGGGTGATCCAGCAGCACGAATACGGCAGCCCTTTTACCGGCATGCTGCACCGCATGCCCTTGCTGCGCCTGCCGGAATTTCTTGCCGGCATCCTGCTGTACGGGTTGTTTCGTGAGATGCAGAGCCGCGGACGCGTTCCGCGAATCGGCGGTCGGGTGCTGCTCGCAGGCTTCGTACTGGCCTGCTTCGTAGCCGCCATCTGGCTGCTGAAGGGCGAACAGTTCTGGTATTTCCTGCTGCACAACGGCTTATTGCTGCCCGCGCAACTGGCGCTGATCTACCTCTTCGCGCTGATCTCGACGCCCGCCAGTGACCGTCTGAATCGCTGGTCGCAGCGTTTGGGGACCGCGTCACTGCCGCTGTTCGTCCTGCATGTGCCGGCTTTCATTCTGTTTTCCCGTTCGGAGAAGCTGCTGGGCGTGGCCTCGGCCGACTGTTTCGACGCCTGGGCCGACTGCGCCATGCGGGCCGGCGATCAGTCGCTGTCGCTGTGGTTCTATCCACTCTATCTGGTGCTGACGGTGGTGCTCTGCGTTTGGGCGCAAGAGCATGCGGTGGTGCCGGCTAGGAAGTGGCTGCTCAAGTGGCTGCCGGTGCAGTCGAAAAAACAGGCCGGCACATCGGGTTCGGCAGACGCAAGCCGCACGGATCGAGCAGGAGAGTGACGTGGACCCCAGAGCAGCCCAACGCCCCTGGTTGAACGGAGGTCCAACCGAATGAGCACCGAGATTCCGCTATATCTCGGCACGGCCGGCTGGAGCCTTCCCCGCGAGCAATGGCCGGCGTTTCCGGCTGAGGGCACGCATCTGCAGCGTTACGCCGGTCGTATGCCGGCGGTGGAAATCAACAGTTCCTTCTATCGTCCCCACCGGCCTGCCACCTACGCCAAGTGGGCCGAAGGTGTTCCGGCTGCGTTTCGCTTCTGCGTCAAGGTGCCCAAGCAGATCACTCACGAGCGGCGATTGGGAGACTGCGAGGAGCTGCTTGAACGCTTCCTGCACGAATGCGGCCATCTGGGTGAAAAGCTGGGCTGCCTGCTGGTTCAGCTGCCACCTTCGCTAGCCTATGACCCATCGAGCGCCGGCGCTTTCATCGATGCACTACGGGCGCGCCATGACGGCCCGGTCGTCCTCGAACCCCGCCATCGCAGCTGGCTCGACGCCGAGTCACTGTTGCAGCAAGCGCAGATCGCCCGCGTTGCAGCCGACCCGGCACCCTTTCCCGGAGCGGCCGATCCGGGTGGCTGGCCGGGATTGCGCTATTACCGCCTACACGGCTCGCCGCGCATCTACTACTCCTCGTACGGCGACGGTCGGCTCGGCTCGCTGGCCGAACGTCTGGCTGGTCAGCCGAAGGGCGTCGCCAACTGGTGCATCTTCGACAACACCGCAAGCGGGGCGGCGACCGCCGATGCGTTGGAGCTGCAGCAATTGCTTGTCTCCCGGTCTG
>DPSI01000307.1:1725-3046 GCA_003527165.1 Pseudomonas sp. | reverse complement strand
CGCTTTCACCTGCACCGAGCCGCGTTTTAGATGCAAGTAGGCGCTGTGCGTACCGTCATCGTGAACAATCCGCACGTAGTTGCCTGCCGGGTCGGGCAGGCGGCCCCCCTGACCATCGCGTATCTCCAGGATCTTGCCCGCCCGCGCCGCGACGATGGGTGTTCCCACCGGCATGGCTACATCGACGGCATAGCGGCCTTTGGGGGAATTGTGGCTGAAATCTCCGCCAGCGCCCTGGGAGATACGGAACGGCCCGCCTTTCCAAGGCAGCGCGTAGGCATAACCGCCCACCGAGCCTCGCTTGCCTGGCTCCGGCGAGTAGATCAGGGAATAGCTGAACGACTGTTGATACATCAGCGGGTAACCGGGCTGACGTTTGCGCAAGGTGGCGATGCGCATGCGGGTGCGCGCGGGCACCGTCTTGCGGATCATGCCTTTGCCGACGCCAGCGACATTGACCATGTGCGTCAGGCGCAGCATCACTTCAACCGGTACGTCCGTGTCGTTGCGCACGTCCATCGCCTTGCCGGTGCCCACGCGGTTCACGAACAGCCGGACGCTACCCGGTTTAGCCGCCGGAAGCGTCGCGTTGGTGATAGCGCCACCAGCCAGAACGGGCAGAGCAGCGGCGGGGCAGAAGAGCAGCAGAGCAAGCGAAATAATCAGCCGAGTCGAAGCCATAAGCGTGTGATCCGTCACGGATGGGACACCCTGCCTGCGGCCGGCAGGACAAATCCGTCGGGTTCAAGAATGCCGCGCAGGGGTTGGGACTAAGGGAGTAAGGCACGGTTCACTACCGCACGTCGATATCCAACGAACGATTGAGAGGGCGATCGACGCGTCGATGATCGTTCGCGACGAACCAGCCGGTAGACAAGCCGGTGCCCCGAAAACCGGGGCACCGAGAAAGCGAGGCGATGGTTCGCTCGTTGGCGTTATTCCTCTTCCTTGATCAGCTCGAACAGCAGCAACGAACGGCCGGTCAATGCGTACTCATCGCTGAACTCGAAGCGCTCGGGCCGTGCGTTGGGGTTGTTGGTATCGATCAGGCGATTCCAGTAGATGCCCTGGGGTACTTCCGGCAGGCTGAAGTTCACGATGTCGTGATGGGAATTGACGACGATCAGCAGCGTCGCGTCCGAGCCTGCCCGGCGGATACCCGTCGGTTGTGCGCGGCCATCGAGCAACATGCCCATGCAGCGGTTGTTGCCGTCCTGCCAATGCTCGACGGTCATCTCTTCGGCGTGCGGGGCCAGCCAGGTGACGTCCTTGACGCCCAATTCCTCGTTATAGGCGCCGACCAGGAAGCGTCCGCGCCGCA
>DPSI01000307.1:0-1537 GCA_003527165.1 Pseudomonas sp. | reverse complement strand
GGAAGCGTCCGCGCCGCAACATCGGGTAGCGTTGGCGCAGGCGGATCAGCTTGCGCACGAAGGCCTGCAATAAGCGACTGTCTTCGGGAATGTCCCAATTGACCCATCCGATTTCGCTGTCCTGACAGTAGGCGTTGTTGTTGCCGTGCTGGGTACGGGCGAATTCATCCCCCGCGACGATCATCGGTGTGCCCTGGGAGAACAGCAGCGTGGCGAAGAAGTTGCGCATCTGACGGAATCGCAGCTCCGTGATATCCGGATCATCGGTCGGACCTTCGACGCCATGGTTCCAGGAAATATTGTTGTCGTTGCCGTCGCGGTTGTCTTCGTCGTTGTCTTCGTTGTGCTTCTCGTTATACGAAACCAGGTCGTTGAGCGTAAAACCGTCATGCGCGGTCACGAAGTTGACCGAGCTGAACGGCCGACGACCACGCTGGTTGAACAGGTCGCCCGAACCGGTGAGCCGGCTGGCGAAATCGGCCAACTGACCATCATCGCCTCGCCAGAATGCACGGACGGTGTCGCGGAACTGATCGTTCCACTCCGCCCAGCCGGGCGGGAATCCGCCGACCTGATAGCCGCCCGGGCCGCAGTCCCAGGGTTCGGCGATGAGCTTGGTCTTGGCCAGTACCGGGTCCTGACGGCAAGCCACGAGGAAACCGTGGCGCTCGTCGTAGCCCTCGTGCTGGCGCCCGAGGATGGTCGCCAGGTCGAAGCGGAAGCCATCGACGTGCATTTCCTCGGCCCAGTAGCGCAGCGAGTCGGTGACCATCTGCACTACGCACGGATGGCTCATGTCCAACGTGTTGCCGGTGCCGGAGTCGTTGATGTAGTAGCGCTTTTCGTCCGGCATGAGCCGGTAATAGGAGGCGTTGTCGATGCCGCGCATGGACAGGGTCGGGCCCAGTTCGTTGCCTTCGGCGGTGTGGTTGTAGACCACGTCGAGAATGACTTCCAGGTCCGCGTTGTGCAGGTGCGCGACCATTTCCTTGAATTCGCTGATCTTGCCGCTGGCCAGATACTTCGGGTGAGGCGCGAAGAAGGCGATGCTGTTGTAGCCCCAATAGTTGCTCATGCCCTTTTCCAGCAGGTGCTGGTCCTGGACGAAGGCATGAATCGGCAGGAACTCGATCGATGACACACCGAGCTTGCGCACGTAATCGATTACTTCCGGCGTCTTGAAACCGCCGAAGGTGCCACGCATGTCATCGGCCACCGAGGGATGGCGCATGGTAAAGCCGCGTACGTGGGTCTCGTAGATGATGGTGCGGTCCCAGGGCACCTGTACAGGGCGGTCATGGCCCCAGGTGAAAGCCGGGTCGATGATCTTGGACTTTGGCACGAAGGGCGCGCTGTCGCGCTCGTCGTAACTGAGGTCGGCGTCGGCATGTCCGATGGTGTAGCCGAACAGCGCCTCGGACCATTTCAGTTCGCCCACCAGCTGCTTGGCGTAGGGGTCGATCAGCAGCTTGTTGGGGTTGAAGCGATGACCGGCATCGGGCTCGTACGGGCCGTGCACGCGATAGCCATAGATCTG
>DPSI01000401.1 GCA_003527165.1 Pseudomonas sp. | reverse complement strand
ACCGTCGCCCATGTCTTCACTGCTCAGCTCCGCCCGAGGATGGAGTTCGGGAACCGGCGCGCTCAGGCCCTGACGCATGGCGAGGGTGCCGCGAGCATAGCCGCTGCGGTCCATGGATTGGGCGAAGAGGGTATAGGCGTCGCCGTCCGGCGTGACGATGACGTCGACCGTTTCCGCCACCGCCAGGCGCAGTTCATCGACCGCTACGGGCTCGACGTTCTGGCCGTCTACGGCGACCACGGTGAGTTTTAGGCCGGGGATGCGGAAATCGAAGTAGGTCATCGCCGAGCCGTTGATCAACCTTAGTCGGATGCGCTCGTCGGCTTCGAACAGGCCGGTCCAGTTGCCGTCCGGTGCCTGTCCGTTGAGCAGGTAGGTGTAGGTGTCACCGCTGACGTCGGCCAGGTCGGTGGGTGTCATTCTCATTCTCGCCCAGGCCCAGCGGTTGCTTAGCGTTTCGCGCCAGCCCTGATCGGCCGCGTCGCTGATGAGATCGCCCAGCGTGCGGCGGCCGCGGTTGTAGTAATCGGACTGTTTTTTCAGTGTGTCGAGCACCCGCGCCGGGCTCTCGTCGGTCCAGTCGCTGAGCATCACTACGTAGTCGCGCTCGTACTCGAACGGCTCGGGTTCGAGCGGATCGATTACCAGCGGCCCATAGACGCCGAGCTGTTCCTGGAACGCCGAGTGGCTGTGATACCAGTAAGTGCCGCTCTGTTTCGCCTTGAAGCGGTACTCATACATGCCATCAGGTGCAATGCCGGCGAAACTGAAGCCGGGCACGCCGTCCATGTTGGCGGGCAACAGGATGCCGTGCCAGTGGATGGAGGTATCCTGCGGCAGCCGGTTATGCACGCGGAGGGTCACGGTGTCACCTTCGCGCCAGCGCAGCAGCGGCCCGGGAATGCTGCCGTTGATGGCCATCGCGGTGCGTTCGCGGCCATTGAAGTTGACGCCCAGCGAGTCGATGGTCAAATCGAACTGCGTGCCGGCCAGTACGCCCTGCTCACCTGATTGACCGGGGCGCGCAACGGCCCATGCCGGCTGACGCCAGATACCCAGCCCGGCAACGGCGCCGCCGGCGGCCAGGCTTTTAACGAAGGTGCGGCGCGAAGATGTGCAGCGCATGAGGGTCCTGTTCGGTCAGCTCTGATTGAAAATGTGCCAGCCCACGCTCGGCGCGGGCTGGCTGCTACTGACGGTGCCCAGTCTTCAACGTGGGGTACGCCGCTTGGGCGCGCTCTGCGTCCCGGTTACGGGCTGGCTACCATGCCAGCCGTGCCAGTCACTCAACGGGATATTCCGCCACGACCAGGTCCTTGCCATCGGTGGTCAGGCCAATCACCTGATAAGCCTGGGCAGGCTGGCCATAGTCCATGCCGGGCGAGCCGGCCGGCATGCCGGGTGCGGCCACCCCGATCAGGTCCTGACGTTGCTGCAGTTCGTGGATCTGCGCCACCGGCACGTGACCTTCTACGAACTTGCCGTCGATCACGCCTGTGTGACAGGAGCCCAGCCGTGGCACCACGCCCAGGCGTTGCTTGACCGCACTCATGTTGCTTTCCACATGGTCACGGACCTCGAAGCCGTTGGCCTGCAGATACTTGACCCAGTCCTTGCAACAGCCGCAATTGGCGTCGCGGTGAACGTCGATGACCTGAGCGGCTTGAACGCTACCGGCCATGAACAGGGCGGCAATGACAGCGAGTTTGAGTTTCATTAGAAGCACTCCAGAAAACGGAAATCAGCGACAACCGCAGCCGCTGCCACAGCTTTTCGCCGGCGCAGCGGTGAGGCTTGCCTGGCTGGCGAGCTGCGCTGGATAGCCGGCCTCGTCCAGTGCAGCGAGCAGCGCGGCGCCGTCGGGGTTGCCTTCGACGCGTACCAGGCCGCTCTTGAGATCGACATCGACCGCGCCGACGCCTGCGATGGGGTTCAATGCTTGGGTGACGTGCCGAACACAGGCGCCGCATGTCATGCCCTGTACCTGAAGATTGATGGAGCTCATGGGAATCCTCCGCAGATGCCGGTCAATCCGGCTTGGCTGGATCTTCAACCTTGCCCTTGTGGCAAGGTCAAGCCATCTTCACCCCTCGTTATTTTCTGGTTTCGAACATAGCGCGGTGCGGCTTTCGGCAACCTGAGCGGAACATTACTTTTCTGTCAGCTTGTGGTTCCTCATGGTCGATGCCGGCACACTCTGGCCATGGTTTCAAAGCAAGGTTTGAAAGGATGAATCGATGAAACTTTTGGTCGCCGAAGACGAGCCGAAAACCGGCGTCTATTTGCAGCAGGGGCTGAGCGAGGCGGGCTTCACCGTCGATCGCGTCACCAGCGGCACCGACGCGTTGCAGGCCGTCCTGAGCGCGCCGTACGACCTGCTGATTCTGGACGTGATGATGCCTGGCCTGGATGGCTGGGAGGTGCTGCGCATGGTCCGCGCGTCCGGCCAGGACGTGCCGGTGCTGTTTCTGACCGCACGTGACCGCGTGGAAGACCGGGTCAAAGGGCTGGAACTGGGGGCTGACGATTATCTCGTCAAGCCCTTCGCCTTTTCCGAGTTGCTGGCGCGGGTGCGCACCTTGCTGCGCAGAGGCCACGCGGCGGCCCTGCAGACCCAGCTGAAGATCGCCGACCTGGAGGTCGATCTGCTGAAACGCCGCGCCGTGCGCAGCGGCCAGCGTATCGACCTGACCGCCAAGGAATTCGCCCTGCTGGAGCTGCTGCTGCGCCGGCGCGGTGAGGTGTTGCCCAAATCGCTGATCGCGTCGCAGGTCTGGGACATGAATTTCGACAGCGACACCAATGTCATCGAGGTGGCGATTCGCAGGCTGCGGGCCAAGATCGACGACGGGTTCGAACCCAGGCTGATCCACACCGCGCGCGGCATGGGCTACATGCTCGACGAACCGGATGCGCCATGAGGCGGCTGTCGCTTACCGCCCGGCTCAGCCTGATGTTCATGCTGGCCGTCACCGGGGTACTCGGCGCGGCTGGCTTTTTCTTCTACCAGCTGAGCCAGCACCATTTCGACGAACTGGATCGTCACACGCTGGATGACAAGCTCCAGGCCAGCCGGCAGTTGCTGCAAGGGCTCGATGACTTGGCGCAGTTCGACGCGCTGCGCCCGCAGTTGCAGGCCTTGCTTGGCGGCCACAGCGATTTGTCGGTGCGGATAGTCGATGCCGAGGGTCAGTTGCTGTTCGCCGATACCGGCGCCACGCGCTCGGCTGAAGCGCATTCGCACGGCTTCGCCGATACCGATGTGCCGCACGAAAAACGGGTATGGCGCCGTAGAGCCGGTGTGGTCGAGGTGGCGGGGCGGCCACTGAGCGTCGAGCTGGCGCTCGATGTCACCACCCATAAGGTGTTCTTTCATACCCTTACGGGCTGGCTCTGGAGCGCGCTGGTGCTCTGCGCACTGATCAGCGGTGTGCTCGGCTGGTTGCTGGCGCGCAGCGGTCTGCGCCCGTTGCGCGAGGTCACCCAGGTGGCGGCATCGGTGTCGGCAAAGTCGCTGACCGAGCGCATTCCCGCCGAGTCGACACCGGTCGAGTTGCAGCAACTGGTGCAAGCTTTCAACGCGATGCTGGCGCGGTTGGAGGACGCCTTCGTGCGGCTGTCGAACTTCTCCGCCGACATCGCCCATGAGCTGCGCACGCCGCTGTCCAACCTGATGACGCACACCGAGGTGGTGCTGACCCGCGCACGTAGCAGCGAGGATTATCAGGAAAACCTTTATTCCAATCTGGAAGAGCTGCGGCGGATGGCGCGGATGATCGACGACATGCTGTTCCTGGCCAAGGCCGACAACGGCCTGATCATCCCGCAGGCGCAACCGATCGAGCTGCACGCGCTATGCGGGAAGCTGCTGGAGTTCTACCAGCTGACCGCCGACGAGCGCGACGTCCGTTTCGAGTTATCCGGTGCTGGTCACATCCAGGGCGACCCCGCGATGCTGCACCGCGCGCTGTCGAATCTGCTGTCCAATGCGCTGCGTTACACACCGGACGCCGGGGTGATCCGTCTGGACATCGAGGCGGGTGAGAAGGGCGTTGTGCTGAGTATCGGCAACCCAGGCGCCACCATCCCGGAACAGCACCTGCCGCGGTTGTTCGATCGCTTCTACCGCGGCGACCCGGCGCGTCGGGAAGGCAACCCGAGCAATGCCGGACTGGGGTTGGCGATCACCCGTTCGATCGTCGAAGCGCACCGCGGCAAAATTCGCTGTAGCAGTCAGTGCGGTTGGACCTCGTTCGAGATCCTGTTCCGCCCTCGCGCCTGATTCCAGCGGCTGACGCTTACTTTGAGCTTTCGAGTTCATCGACCAGTCGTTTCATCTGGGCGATCTCTTCGCGCTGCGACAGGATGATCTGATCCGCCAGCTCGCGCACACGCGGGTCGGTGATGGTGGCGCGCTCGCTGGTGAGGATGGCGATCGAGTGATGCGGAATCATCGCCTTCATCCAGGACACCTGATCCACTGTCTGCTGGCTGCGCACCAGCCAGAGCGACGCGGCGAACACCACCACGCTGCCGGCGAAGATGGCGATATTGACGCCGCGTTTCTGATACATCCCGAGCATGTACGCCAGCATGATGATCGCCATGGTCGCACCCATGACCAGCGCCATATAGGCTCGCGTTTCGCTGAAGTAGATGTGGTCAAGTTGAAATACGTTCAAATACATCAAGCCGAACATGACCAGCGTAGACGTAGCGATCATCGCGCCGAAGCGGGCGTAGTTGTTCATCGAGCCATCCTTTATCGTTCAGTCAAACACACGATGCTGTAAAAAAATGACCCAGCTGAGTGTCGGTCGTTCGATCGTTCGGAACGAGCAATCATGCGCATTCTGCTGTCAGTCCGCTTACCGATATGTCAGCTGAGAAATGCGGTTAAGAGGTATCGGATTCTACCTACTGGTAACTTTCCCGGCTCACACCGAGGACTGCTGTTCGGCTAACGGCGCCGCATGTTCCGGCCATGTGGCGTAGCGGCATTATGTATTTCACTCATCCAGTCTGCAGACCGAAGCCTGACATGAGCGGCCTGGCCATTCGTATCGCCAAGCAGCTCGTTACCAACCGATACCCAGCACTGGTCAATCCGGGCTGCACGTGTTTGCATCGTGCTACCGCTCTGCTCGTCACCCTTGGCTATCACGCCCGGAAAATACCGCAGCGGATGGAGGCGTTATGAACATCGAACGATGCGAAGACCTGATCGACTGGACCACTCAGGTCCATGCCCGGCTATCCCACTGCATGACCGAAGGGGCGGATGAACGCAGCGACTCGCTGGCAAAAATGCTCCTGGTCTATCTGGCACAGCACGAGCAGGAGCTGACCGGAACCATCGCGCGGATCAAGGAACATGCTGATCCCCAGGCGCTGCAAACCCGGCTTCACGAGGCCGTACGTGGTGACTTGTTGGCGCTTGAGCTCGACAGCGAGCCCTATGCGCAGATGAGTGTTGACGAAATATCGAGGGAGATTTTCGGCATCCACAACCGGATCATCGACCTGTACCGTTCGCTCGAAAATCGTCCCGGTCTCGATCGGGCGAGCGAGCTGCTCGGCGAAATGCTGCAGCTCGAAGAGCACGAAACCATGCGCCTGGCGCAGCAGGTCAATCGCATGCATGAGCTTTGATGGAAGCGCTCGGCTAGCCGTTCGGCCCTGGCCAACAGAGCGGTACTCAGCAGCTCAGACCACGTAGCGCAGGATCGCCACGAAATGCAGCAAGCTGCCGACAATGACGAACAGGTGCCAGATGCCATGCCAATGGCGGAAGCGCTGATCGTAAGCGAAGAAGACGATCCCCGCGGTGTACGACACGCCGCCGGCGACCAGCCAGCTGAAGCCGGCGGTGCCGAGTGCCCCGAGCAGCGGTTTGACCGCCACCAATACGATCCAGCCCATGACTGCGTAGATGACGATGGACATCACCCGCGCTTCCGAGCGCGGCTTGATCTCCTGCAGCATGCCGACTACCGCCAATGACCAGACGATGCCGAACAACCACCAACCCCAGGCGCCACGCAAGGTGACGAGGCAGAACGGCGTGTAGCTGCCGGCAATCAGCAGATAGATCGACAGGTGGTCGAGCTTCTGCATGATCGTCTTCGCCCGGCCTCGCACGCTGTGATAGAGCGTCGAGATGCTGTACAGCAACACCAGGGTAAAGCCGTAGATCGCCACGCTGACAATCTTGGCCAGGTCTCCATCCAAGGCGGCCAATACCAGTAGCCAGACGGCCCCGATGAGGGCCAGCACGCCGCCGGCGAGATGTGTCCAGGCGTTGAATTTTTCTCCGTGGTACATCTGTGTTCAGTCCCGAATCACCACGCCGATCAATTGCCCATCAGCACGCCGAAGACTTTCTTCGCCACGCTGGTGGCAGCCTGCGCCGGATTCTGGCGGATGCTGGCTTCCTGTTCGGCGATGACGGTGAACAGCCCATCGAGGGCCTGTTCGGCCACGTAGCCCTCGACCGTGCCGTATTTGGCATCGACCGCTCCGAGGCCGGAGGCCTTGCTGGCCAGGGCGTTGTATTGCTGGGCAACGCCGACCTGGTCGGTGGCCTGCTTGATGATGGGCAGAAACTTGGCGCGGATCTCCTCGCGGCTGGTCTTGTTCAGATACTGGGTCGCCGAGTCATTGCCGCCGGCGAGGATCGCCTTGGCATCGGCGACGGTCATCTTGCGCACGGCATCCAACAGCAGTGCCTGGGCCTGGGGTACGGCCGCTTCGGCTGCCTTGTTCATGCCGGTTTCCAACTGTTCGACCTGGGCGCCCATCCCCAACATCTTAAGCATGCGCGAGGCCTTGCCGATATTGCCCGGCAGTTCGATGCGCACATCCGGATCGTTGCTGAAGCCGCCCGGACGACCCAGCTGCTGCACCGCAACCTTGGCGCCCTGGCTGAGGGCATCCTTGAGCCCGGCGCTGGCATCGCCCTGGCTGAGGTCAGACAGCGTAAGGGCATAGGCGCCGGCGGACAGCATCAGACCGGCGATGAAGGTGGTGGTACGGAACATGGGAAATCCTCTGATGATGCTGCGGGCAGGCGAAGAGCTTAAAGCGCCAGCCTCGACGTGCCAAACAGGGGAGCTTGATCGGTCATCAGTCCGCTTGCGGCCCGTCGTCGTGCCGCTCCAGCGCCACCTGGCGGATCGACAGACGAATCTCGGCAGGGAGCACACGCTTGGCGACACCTTCAGCCAACTCGCCTAGTTGCGGGTGGTAACCGAGCTTGCCGGCGTCGTCCTGGCGCAGCACATCCTGGTCCTGCAGGCTCTTGATGAAATGCCGGAACAGGCTCTTGTCGAAGAACTCCGGCGCGTTCAGCCCATGCAGGATCGACAGCCGCTGGGCCATGATCGTGCAAAGATTCTCCAGCTCCTCGGCGTTGAGGCTGTGTTGGCCGCTGTTGAGCAGCAGTGAGATGGCCATGTAGAAGCGCTGCAGCGTCTGCACGATGACCCGCGCGAGCAGCGTCAGCAACACGAACTGGCGCGAGCTCGGCGCCGGTCGCACGTAAGTTTCACCATCGAGCTTGAGCAGTCCCTGTTCGACGAAGGCCGCCAGCCATTGGTCAATCACCGCTTCCAGTTCTTGCGGCTCCCAGCGAATGAACAGTTCGGCGCGCAGATAGGGGTACAGCGCCTCGGTGAAGCGCAGGATCTGCTCTCGGCTGATTCGCGAACTGCTCTGGAAGAAACTCGCCAGCAGGGCCGGCAGGGCGAAGATGTGCATCACGTTGTTGCGGTAGTAGGTCATAAGGACGGCATTCTGCTCGTCGAGGTACAGAATATTGCCCAGCGCATCCTTCTGTTCGGCGAGCAGCCCGAGGTCCTGCACATAGCGGATCAACGTTTCACCGTCGCCTTCCGGCAGGGTGGTATGGGGCGAGTAGGGCACCGCGCGCAACAGGTTCTGGTAGAGGTCGAGGACGCGTGTCAGCGAACGCTTGTCCAGCGCCTGGCGACTGGTGGACAGCATGGCCAGTGCAACCAGGTTGACCGGGTTGACCGCTGCCGCTTCATTGAGCCGCTGAGCGATGCGTTCGGCGAGGCGGTTGGTGGTCTCGGTGAGCCATTCCGGGCGATAGCCCGGTGCCAGGTTCTGCTGACGCCAGCCGGGTTGTTGCTGTTCGAGGAAGTCGTTGAGTTTCAGCGGTTCGCCGAAGTTCACCCAGACTTGGCCGAAGCGCTGCTTGAGTGCGCCGATGACCTTGAAGATATCGAAGATCGACTCCTTCTTCTTCGTCGCGCCGCGCAGCTCGCCGAGATAGGTGCGGCCTTCCAGCACCCGCTCGTAACCGATGTACACCGGCACGAACAGAATCGGCAGGCGCGAGGAGCGCAGATAGCTGCGCAGCGTGATGGCGAGCATGCCGGTCTTCGGCTGCAGCATGCGCCCGGTGCGCGAACGTCCGCCTTCGACGAAGTACTCCACCGGGAAGCCACGGCTGAACAGGGTGTGCAGGTACTCGTTGAACACCGAGGTATAGAGCGGGTTGCCCTTGAACGAGCGGCGCATGAAAAAGGCACCGCCGCGCCGCAGCAGGCTACCGATCACCGGCATGTTGAGGTTGATCCCGGCGGCGACGTGCGGCGGCGTCAGGCCATTGCGAAATAGCAGGTAGGACAGCAGCAGATAATCGATATGGCTGCGGTGGCAGGGCACATAGATCACTTCGTAACCCTGCACCGCCTCCTGCAGCGGCTCCAGATGATTGACGCGAATGCCATCATAGATCTTGTTCCAGAACCAGGACAGCACCACCTCGAGGAAGCGCACCGCGGTATAGGCGTAATCCGAGGCGATTTCGTTACCGTAGCGCAGGGCACGGGCTTCGGCTTTTTCCAGCGAGATTTTTTCGCGCTCGGCTTCGTCCTTGATCGCCTGACGTACCTGCGGTGCATGTACCAGGCCCTGGACCAGGTTGCGACGGTGCGACAGGTCTGGGCCGATCACGGCGGTCTTCTGATTGCGGAAATGCACCCGCAGCATGCGGTGGGCCATGCGCAGTGTGCGTTCGTGGCCCTTGTTCTGCGCCACCAGTTCGTTGAGCTGGATTGGCGTGGAGAACTGCACACGCGTCTTGCGGCCGAGCATGATCATGCTCATCAACTTGCGCAGTCGTCCGGTCACGGCCCAACTGTCGGCGAACAGCAGTTTCCAGGCACTGGTTTCGCGGTCTGGATTCTGGCCCCAGAATACTGTCACCGGGATGATCTGCGCATTGTCCACGGCGTTCTGTTCCAACGCGCCTACCAGGCGTACCAGCGGCGCGGCCGGCTCGATCCGCGTCCGTCTGCCGAACCAGCTGGCGGCCGGGTTAAGGAAGATGAACGCCGCCGGCTCGATATGATCGCCCACCGCCACCTCAGCCACCGGGCGGGGCAGCCCGGCCTTGCTGCACTCATGATCGAGCACTGCCAGATCGCTCAACGAAGCACGTTGCAGCACGTAGAACACTGGCTTGCTGCGGTCCAGCTTGAGGGTGAAAGCGGACTGGTTGATGGTTTCGGAGCGAACCCAGAAGTACAGCACGCGGCGCACAATTGAGAAGAGCAAGCGGCGAATGGGGGAGCGGGTCATACGGTAGATTCGACTAAATAAAGGGGGCAGTGCCCTCGAGGCGGCAAGTGTGCCGTAAGCGAGTGTGGCGGGCAAAAGTCTGATGCTTGGATGAGGATTTCCGGTAGGAAAATCTGCAAAGCGTACTCCAGCGAAACGGGCTCCCTGAGGTCACGTAAGGCTGCGGCCCCCTCCTTCTACGTATTTGAGCCAGGCGGCGACGAAAGCGTCACGGGCAGTCGGATCGAGTCAATAGCTGAGCCTCTATCGCTGCCTTGTCGATGACTGACCAGACCTCAACGATCTTTTGGTCAACGAACTCGTAGAAGACGTTTTCCGAGAACGAGACTTTCAGCCCATTGACATCGAGGTCAAGGAACCTTCCTTTCGGCGTGCAACTGAACTGCAGCCGGCTCGCTACACGCGGTGGCTCGGCAACCAGCAACTCGATGTTGAAGCGCAGGTCGGGAATATCACTGGAGTCCCTTTCCAGCAGTGCGCGATAGCCGGACAACCCGACCTGTTTGCCGTTATGCCTTGCATCTTCATGAACGAAACGCCCCAGATTCGGCCAGTCCTTCGCATTCAGGCAGGCAATATAGTCCCGGTAGATGCTTGCGAGTTCGAGCTGGGTCATGGATGAACTTCCTTCATCGTGGTCTCGGTTGACGAAGTGTGGCGGGTTTGGCTGTCCTCAGCGGTGATATCCATATCATCAATCGCGGCGCTTCGGTGGTACGTAGCCGTTGGCTTGCTGAAGCGTCAGGCAGCGTCGCATCGTCACGTTTCCACCTTCTGATTTCCGAAACCTTAGGCAATCTCTTCCGCGATATTTGCGCGGTTGCATTGGCCACGCAGCTCTTCTTATAGTGCCGCCGGCATTTTACGGCCGGGTGCGTGGCCCATGAGTAGCGTGCCGGGCCTTGATCGCATGGATGAGAGCCAAATGATCAAGCTAAAGAATCTGACCAAACGATTTGCCCAACACACGGCAGTGGATGCTCTGTCGTTCAACGTCCAACCAGGTGAAGTGCTTGGTTTTCTTGGCCCTAATGGGGCCGGCAAGTCAACCACCATGAAGATGCTGACCGGCTTTCTGGCGCCGACGGCCGGCACGGCGAGCATCTTCGGGTGTGACGTCCAGACCCAGACCCTGCAGGCCCAGCGCCAGATCGGCTATCTGCCGGAGGGCGCGCCGTGCTACGGCGACATGACGGTGCGTGGCTTTCTTGAATTCATTGCCGAGGTGCGTGGTTACCGCGGCGCGGACAAGCGGGTGCGGGTCGATACCGCGGCCGGCCAAGTGGAGCTTGAAGCCGTGCTTGGCCAGAACATCGAAACCCTGTCCAAGGGCTTCAAGCGGCGCGTCGGGTTGGCCCAGGCGATCCTGCATGACCCGCGCGTGTTGATCCTCGACGAGCCTACCGATGGCCTGGACCCGAACCAGAAACATCAGGTCCGCGAGCTGATCAGGGGCTTGGCTCAGGACAAGATCGTGATCATCTCCACCCATATTCTCGAAGAGGTCACGGCGGTCTGCACCCGCGCGGTGGTGATCGCCAGCG
>DPSI01000163.1 GCA_003527165.1 Pseudomonas sp. | reverse complement strand
TGTCCTCTGGCTGCCGGACTACATGTCCAAGGAGCCCCTGGAGCGCGGCGAGTTGGTCCCCCTGTTCGAAACCTGGCAACTCGATCCGATGCCGATGTACATCGCGTTTCCACCGAACCGGCATATCAGCGCCAAGCTGCGCGTTTTCATCGACTGGGTTGCTGAGCTGATGGCACAACAAGCACCTGTCGCTGATCGACGCGGTTCGTAACTGGAGGATCCGGCATTGCACAAGGTTGCAAACGCCGCCTATGGGAGCAGCGTCGCCAAGGCAGACAGCAGCAACAGCGCCGCCAGGCTCCGATTGAACTTCACCCGCCGCGCCTTGGATTTCAAAAGCGCGGCCGCACCGCGTCCAAGCAGCGCCCAGGCGCCCAGGCACGGCAGGGAAATGCAGAAGAACACCAGCGACAGCTGCGCCACATCGTGCCAGCGCTCGGCGCCGGGACGGGCGAACACACTGATGACGGCGATGGCCATCATCCAGGCCTTCGGATTGACCAGCTGCAGGCCTGCCGAAGCCAGGAAACCCATTCGCGGCCCTGCCGGCTGGCCGTCCACGCGTTCGGGTTCCGGACTCGAATATATCTGCCAGGCGAGATAGCTCAGCCACAGGATCCCGAGCCCCTTCATCAGCTTCTGCAGCAGGGTGTGGGTCGCCACCGCATCGCCAACTCCGAGGCCAACCGTCAGCACTACCAGAGCGGCCCCCGCGCAGCCCCCCAGAACGATCGGCAAGGCACCCATAAAACCGAAACGCACACTGTGGCTGAGGACCAGCACATTGGTCGGCCCCGGAGTAATGGACGCCACGAAGGCGAACAGGGCAAAAGGTAGGAGTTCAATCATGTCAGACGACCCCGGCGGCAACGGGTGCGCAGGGCATGTTGGTAACATCGCTCAATTGATTCGGCTCCTGAGTAGCTACAGAAGCCAGTTTGAGGGCCGGATGATCAGGCGTCTGGAAGATTCGAGCAGCGCGTACGGTAATGCGCTGGCGTCAGGCCATAGGCGCGCCGAAACCACCGACCGAGATGACTTTGATCGGCAAAACCGAGGATGGAGGCGACGTCGGCAGGGGCTTGTCCCCGAGCCAACAGGTGCCGTGCCCTGGCCAGGCGCAACTGGATGAGGTAGGCATGCGGTGCGAGCCCGAACGCCGCCTTGAAGGCCCGCGACAAGCGAAAGCGACTGACGCCAGTCAGCACGGCGAGGTCGTCCAGGCCAACATCCTGGTCGAAATGCGCATGTAGATACTCGCGTGCCTGAACGGCAACGCGCGGCAGACGCGGATCGTCCTGTCGGGTCTGCCGCCAACGCAGGTGGTGGCTCAGATTGAGCATCAGCGTATCGAGCGCGGTCTGGCGCACGATACGCAGTTCGCTTTGCTCCAGGGTGCGGAAGGCGTCGGCGATGGCGGCCAGCAATTGTGGCTGCTCCGTGAGGGTCTTAGCGAACCCGGGCTCGCCGTGGATGAGGGGCGCTTCGTCGAGGGTGCGCAACTCCCGCTCGAACCACGCGGGCTCCAGGTACAGCATCGAATAGGTGAACCCGCCCTGGGCAGGCGCGTCACCGTCGTGAATCTCACCGGGTTCGACGAGAAAAATCTGGCCCGGCGTGCTCTGATGCAACACGCCCCTGCAGCTGAACTGCTGGACGCCCTGCTCAGTGAAGCCGATCAGATAGCTGTCATGCCAATGAGGGTCATACGCATGCCCTTCGAAATGGGCGCGGATGGTCTCGATGCCGGTATCGGCATCCTGTCGGAGGGTGATCCAGCTGCGATCGTCGGTGTTCATCGAGCGCTCGGGAATGAGGGGCAGCGTACGGAGGGGATCGTAATAGGGCCCTGCTCTGGCGTCTGGAACATTCGTGCAGGCGCTCAGCCCTGGCGCCCCTGCTCCCCATTCAATTCACTCCACAGGCATCGCCGAAACAGCT
Source organism: Pseudomonas sp. (assembly GCA_003527165.1). Taxonomy (GTDB): domain Bacteria; phylum Pseudomonadota; class Gammaproteobacteria; order Pseudomonadales; family Pseudomonadaceae; genus Stutzerimonas. The sequence goes on along the minus strand of DPSI01000163.1, from coordinate 5,248 downwards.
GATGCAGCGGTAGCTGCTGCGCGCTGTGGCGGCTGATCAGCATCAGTTCGCGGTAAAAGGTGGCACTGCCAAGCGACAGGATGCGGACGGTCGGTTCGCGTTCCAGCCACAGCCCGGCTTTGGGCACCAACGCCACGCCCAGGCCGCTTTCGACCATCTTGACGATGGCGTCGAGTTCGTCGAGTTCGAGTCCGGGGCGAACCTCCAGGCGATGTTTGCGCAGGAATTGGCTGACCTGCCGACCGCCGAACGAACTGCGGTCGTAACGCACAAGCGGATGCTCGGCGAGCAGCTGGAGCGGGTCGTCACCTTCAGTATCCAGCGGCGTGATCAAAACGAACGGCTCCTTCTGGATCAGCTCGGCATGCAGCTCCTTGGGTAACGCGAACGGAGGACGGATCATCACCGCTAGGTCGATGTCGCCAGCGTCGACCTGTGACAGCAGGTTCAGCGAAACGCCAGGGACGAGCTTGGGCGCGACGCCCGGCGCTTCGTGCAGCAAACGCAGTAGAACCGGCGGCAGTAACCCGGTCTGTACCGTGGCGATAGCGCCGATACGCAGCTCGCCACGATACTCGGACAGCGACTCCGGCTGGCCCATCAAGGTGAACATTTCAAGTATCTGCTCTGCCAGCGGCAGCGCCCGCAACCCAGCAGCATTGAGATGGGCCGCACGCCCCGTTCGATCAAACAAACGGAGGCCTAACGCATCCTCGAGATTTTTGATCTGGGCGCTCACCGCCGACTGGGTAAGTCCGATCTGGTTGCCCGCCGCCGCGAAACTGCCGCACCGGGCGATAGCCAGGAAGGTTTTTATCTCTCGAATCATGGGCACCTTTCTGATCGATTTTTTTGAGGCTCGGAACAAAACATATCCGTTGTAGGCGGCTGCGACAAATCGTCCAGAATGGCCGTTACCGTTCCCATTAGAAAAAAGGAAGCCCCCGATGAGCCTGTCTCCCTTTCATCTTGCGATTCCCGTTTACGACTTGCCAGCGGCCCGCCATTTCTACGGGGAGGTGTTCGGCCTCGCCGAAGGACGCTCCTCCGAGCATTGGGTCGATTTCGATTTCTACGGGCATCAGCTGGTTATCCATGAGCACCCCAAGACCCAATCACAGGATGCAGCGCACACCAACGCGGTGGACGGCCATGACGTACCGGTGCCGCATTTCGGCATCGTGCTGAGCTGGCCGGAGTGGGAAACCTTGGCCGAGCGCCTGCGCTCACTGGGCACCCAGTTTGTCATCGAGCCTTACGTGCGTTTCAAGGGTCAGGTGGGCGAACAGGCGACCATGTTCCTCTTCGACCCCTGCGGCAATGCGCTGGAATTCAAAGCTTTCAAGGACATGAGCCAGTTGTTCGCCAAGTGACTTCGGCGCTGAACCTGCAGCCGGCCCCATCGGCACGCGGTGGAGATGAGCCTCGATTCGCAGCACAGTGCTGCGACGTCCGCCTCTGACGGTTGAACATGATCAAGTGTCGGTTTCGGTTAAGTGGCGCGTCGCGGCTCGCCTGATAATGGTCCCCCTGCCCTGCGCCATACCGAGACGAACCGATGGACGCCCGTAAACCCCTCGACGCCACGGCCATCGGCCTGATGTTGATGCTCTGTCTGATCTGGAGCATGCAGCAGATCGCCCTGAAGGCGACCGCAGCGGATTTTTCGCCGGTGCTCCAGATCGCTCTGCGCTCGGGCATCGGTGCGCTTCTGGTCGCGCTGCTGATGCTCTGGCGCCGCGAGTGGCTGACCGTCGCGCAGGGCATGTGGAAACCGGGATGCCTGGCCGGCAGTTTCTTTGCACTCGAATTTCTGCTGGTTGGCGAGGCCGTTCGGCATACGTCCGCTGGGCATGTCGTGGTGTTTGTCTATACCGCGCCGGTATTCGCCGCGCTCGGCCTGCACTGGAAACTGCCGAACGAACGCCTCGCGCCATTGCAGTGGATTGGCGTGGGCCTGGCCTTCGCTGGAATAGCTGTGGCCTTTTTGCGTGGTGCGGATGCGCAAGCCAAATTGTCTGGCGTGCTATGGGGGGACTTCCTTGCACTGCTCGCCGGCGTGGTCTGGGGAGCGACCACCGTGCTGATCCGCGCCTCCCGACTTTCTGCTCTGCCGGCAACCCAGACCCTTCTTTATCAATTGTTGATGGGTTTTGCCCTGCTGATGCCTGTCGCCGCCGTGATCGGCCACACCACCTTTCATGCGACCCCGCTGGTCTGGCTGAGCCTGGGTTTCCAATCTCTGGTCGTCTCCTTTGCTAGCTTTCTCATCTGGTTCGCCTTGCTGCGCCATTATCTCGCCTCGCGCCTCGGCGTGTTGTCATTCCTCACGCCATTGCTGGCGGTCGCGCTCGGCGCATGGCTGTTAGCCGAACCTATCGAGCCCGGCTTCATGACCGGTGCAGCCCTGGCTCTGAGCGGTATCGTGCTGGTCAGCGGCTATGGCTGGATCGAAGCCGCCATGAAGCGATAGGCAGCGAAAGCGTCCAGCCCCAATGCGCTTCACGCTGTCCTGAGTACGTAGACATAAGCCTTGACCGTCTGGCTCCGGCGAGCCGTACGGTGGCCGGTACGCGCGCATATGCGTCGCCCTCGAACGCGTCGAGCCTTGCCCAGTGCTCGGCGAGTTCAGTGGAGGTGAAGACGTAGCCCTCAATCGTCTCGCCATGCTCGTTAAGGTCGAGACCGACCCATGGCTGCTCCCCAGCCTTCTTCACGCAGCGTACCCGTCACCCTAGCCGGCTCCCAGGAGCCCGGCACATCGGCCAGGATGTGTTCGTTGGGCCGCCCGGGTGCCAAGGTGCCGTATACAAAAAGTCGCTCGGTCATGAATGTTTCCAGGTTGTGGACTCGGCCCTAGAATGTGTCATGCGCTCGCGGCGGACTGCCATTCTCGCGGGCTGATGCCCGTCTTGCCTGCCCCTCCAAGCCTCGAGTACCTGACGCGACGGCTCGCGCATTCCTCCGCTTTGGCGGTAGCCCTCGTCTCCGCAGTCCGGGTAAAACAATGGATCGCCAAAGAAACCCCGTGGCTTGGCCAGATGCTCACTTACGGAGGGCTGCGCCAGGTTCAGGCACTCCGGGGAAACTTTCGTAGAACAAGCGCAAGACGGATTCTTACCAGACCATCGTCGCGATGGCAGAGCGGACCCGTACCAGATCAAGGGGCCGATAAAGGCACTTGCGTTGGCGGCTCCTAACCAGGAATTTGCTCAAACGGGCTAAACAAAAGCGCCAACGTACCGATAACCCGGTATGCCAAGCGAAGCGCACACCCCCAGTGTGTCTCGCGCGATGTCTGCCAGCCGGTTTCGTCACTCTGCTTCGTTTGTCGCGTGGCGTGTCGAGGTTCGGTATCGCCCAAACGCAAACGGAGCCCCACCGTGCAACTCATTGATAACCGAGCGCTGATCAACGATGCCCTGAGCCAGTCTGCGGCGCTGACTGGAGGTCGTTTCGATCATCGCTACTGGTTGAGCAAAGTGGCGGACGTGAAGCTGCTGATCATCTCCAAGCCGGAGGTGCTGTTCGACCTGTCGGTCAAGGTTTACATCCCCCTGGCGCCTGGGCAGAAGATGCCGCTCACCTACGGCGACGGCTGGTTCAATTGGCACTTTCTCGGCAGCAAGAGCGCGATGGTGACCATCGCCCGAGAAATCCTGTCCATGGCCATACGCAACCAGAAGGCCAATTCACCCGTGCTACAGGCCTGGCTGGCCGAACTGGTGTCGTTCAAGCACAGCGACCACACCATCGCCGTGCTCGAACCCGAGCCGCAACAGGACCTGGCGGGCCGCTAAGGCCTGTTTCCCGTTTCGCTGCGCCAAATAGCGTAGGCCGAGCAGGACGTAACGGGAAGGACCCTAGGCCGTCTCGCCCGTGCCAAGTGCCGCTTCTTCATAGTCGAGTTCGCGCAGCAGCGTCTGCAGCATCTGCTCATCGATCAGATGACGTTTCCTCATTCTGTACAGCTCCTTGCGCTGCACCCCGATGGCCTGCACGCGGATATCGCGCTCCAGAGCCAGTGTCTGGCGCGCCTGGTTCGCTCGATCGTGATGATCCATCAAGGCTTCGATGTCGTGACGGTAGGACTCGGTAACCCGCGCGGTGACCTCACTGCGCAGCAGCACCTCGTCCGGATCGTCTACCGGGTTGGCCTGCTTCCAGTTTTCCAGCCAGCTGACCGCGGCCTGGGCAGCGATCCGGCGGGCTTTCTTGAGTTCTTCCCTGTGCTCCTCGAAGTCATTGTTGGGTAACTTCTTGAGGAAATAGGGAATGCCCAGCGCACCGACCAGCAAGGACAAAATGATGACCGCAGCCGCCAGGAAGATCATCAGGTCGCGCCCCGGAAATGGGGTATCGCCGATCATCAACGGGATCGAGAGTACGCCAGCCAGGGTGATCGCCCCACGCACGCCCGCCACGGCGCTAAGCGCGGAAAACAAGCGAAGGGGTTTTGGCTGGACCGTCTTGCCGAGCAGGCGGCGTACCCGCGCCTCGCTCCAGTGATAGGCGTAGACGAAGGCAAAGCGGACCAACAGCAACAGGGCCATGATCGCCAACGCGCTGAATATCAGCATCGGCATGCTATAGCTCTGCTGCCCCGCCGCTTCCCAGACGCGCCCCACGATTCGCGGAAACTGTAGTCCCAGCAGCAGGAACACCAGCCCGTTGAAACTGAAATCGAGCATTTCCCAAATGCTGCGGTTGAGGATCCGCGTGCTGGTTTTCACCGGCAGCATGTCGATACGGCTCTGCACCATGCCCGCCGCCACAGCCGAAAGGATGCCGGACATTCCCGCATGCTCAGCCAGGAAGAATGCAGCGAACGGCAACAGCAGGATCATCACCACATAGGTGGACGGGTCGAACAGATCACGCGCAGTCATCCACTGTTTGCCTTTGCCTACCACCCAGCTCAAGCCTGCACCGATCAGCAGCCCGCCCAGCGCGATGACGAAGAATTCACCCGTTACCGTGACCAGTGAAAAGGAGCCGGTAATGGCGGCGGCCAATGCGAACTTGAACGAGACCAGACCTGTGGCGTCGTTCATCATCGCCTCGCCTTCCAACTGGTGTGACATATGGCGCGGGAGCCGGCCCTGGGCAATGGCGATGACTGCCAGCGCGTCGGTCGGTGAAAGAATGGCGGCAAGCGCGAAACTCGCACCGAGCGGAATGGCAGGCAGCAGCCAATGGATGAAGTAGCCGACCACCACCAGGATGATGAGCACAAGCACCAGCGCCA
>DPSI01000381.1:6801-7208 GCA_003527165.1 Pseudomonas sp. | reverse complement strand
CAGACCCTGAAGAGCCGCGGCCAGAGCGTGGCCGGCCTGTCCGAACGCAACGAGTGGGACTGGTACCTGGACAAGGCCAAGCTCGACGTCAAGAAACTCGCTGACGATTGCTGGCCTGCCAGCCTCGCCGAGCTGGACAAGAAGACTCTGAAACCGATCTTCACCACCGATTTCGTTCGCGAGAAAGCGGAGATTGCCTGGGGCCGCGGCAAGGCCAAGGTGGTCATCGAGGCGGCGCTGGACCTGGGCAAGGTCGTGGTTGGCAAGCAGAGCGAGGAAATCTGCGAGCTGGAGCTGGAATTGCGTCAGGGCGAACCCGAGGCGCTGCTGGAACTCGCGTCAGAACTCGCCGCTGACTTGGCGCTGATGCCCTGCGACATCAGCAAGGCCGAGCGCGGCTATCGTCT
>DPSI01000381.1:6379-6687 GCA_003527165.1 Pseudomonas sp. | reverse complement strand
TATCGTCTGTATGACCCCGATAGCTACTCACTGAGCCTGCCGGCGCCGCCACTCGAGGCGACGATGCCGCTGGATGACGCCTTCGCCGCGCTGGCCTGGCAACTGCTGGGCAACAGCCAGCGACTGGCCGAGCAATACCGCTTCAATGGCCGCTGGAAGCTGCTCGGCGAATGGCTGCAGCAACTGATCGAATTGCGCGCCCTGCTCGGCAGCCTCGGCCAGGCCGCACCGCGGGCTACCAGCCGCGAACTGCGCGAGCAGCTCGACGCGCTGATCCACGACTGGAGACCGCGAATCGAAGCCGGCCA
>DPSI01000381.1:0-6174 GCA_003527165.1 Pseudomonas sp. | reverse complement strand
ACCGCGAATCGAAGCCGGCCAGGACGACGAGCGCGTCCGCCAGGGCGCACCGGACGCCTTTGCCGCCGAACTGGCGCAACCGCGCTGGGGCCTGTTCTCGCTGAAAGCCTCGCTGTGGCTGCTGCAGCGCGGTTGGACTGCCGGCCGCAACAACCGCGGCAATCGTCAAGGGGCTGCCGAGTTGGGCAATTGGCTGCCACGCCTGCTGGGCGAAGAAGCCGAGGCGCTTCAACTGCTGCGCTATCAGCAGCAACCGGAGGACCTGGCCGAGCAGCGCCCACGCATGGAACGGCTGCTGGTCTGGCTGCATCTGGCCCGCATGACACTTGAGCTGCCTGAAGCCGATCGCCTGTACGGGGAACTGGCCAAGCTCTATGCACTGGCGCAGCAACCGCTTAGCGACGAGCTACTCGACGCCCGGGTCGCCCAGGCGCATACGGTCTGGACACTCAAGCCCTGGAAGCAGCTGCAGAAGTAAGCGGGTAGCCAAGCGTAGGGTGGATCACGCTTTACCGATCTACCAGCGGAATCACTGCGGATGTAAAAAAAGCACATCCACCTTACTCGCTCAGGTAAGCCGACAGGTCCGGCGAACCTGCGCGGAGCGCCGTCATCCATCGATCGCACGCCAACGATGCCGCAAAGTTGAACCGCCCCGGCAGACAGGGCGTGCGTTTAACGGCAAGCTTGGCCTTCGTCTCCGTCATGATCGAAGGGCCCCATGTCCGTGTTGAATTCCACCGCCCAGGACCGCTTCCTCGACCTCAACGACCTGCTGCGTGATCTCGTCGCTCAGGGGCGGCTAAAGCAGGAAACCGCCGAGCACTGCATGACCCTGCGGCGCAGCGCCGCGAACGCTCAGCAGCATCCGCTGGAATTCCTGGGCGCACAGCAGCTCGACGACCTGGCGCGCCCCGGCAAGAAACTCGATCTGGAAAGCCTTACCGTCTGGCTCGCCGAGCAGGCCGGGCAACCCTATCTGCGCATCGATCCGCTGAAGATCAACGTCGCAGCCGTGACCCCGCTGATGTCCTATGCCTTCGCCCAGCGCCACAAGATCCTCGCGGTGGCGGTGGACAGTTCGGCCGTGACCATCGCCAGTTGCCAGCCATTCGTGAAAAGCTGGGAAGCCAATCTCACCCATGTGCTCAAGCGCCCAATCAAGCGGGTCGTGGCCAACCCGGTCGATCTTCAGCGCTTTACCGTGGAGTTCTACCGCCTGGCCAAATCGGTCAGCGGCGCCACCGCCAGTGATCAGAAGCTCAGCGGCACCGGCAACTTCGAGCAGCTGCTCAACCTCGGTGCCAGCGACCAGGAGCCGGACGCCAACGACTCGCACATCGTCAACATCGTCGATTGGCTGTTCCAGTACGCCTTCGACCAGCGCGCCAGCGACATCCACATCGAGCCGCGCCGCGAGCAGGGCACGGTGCGCTTTCGCATCGACGGCGTGCTGCACAACGTCTATCAGTTCCCGCCGCAGGTGACCATGGCGGTGGTCAGTCGTTTGAAGTCGCTGGGGCGGATGAACGTCGCCGAAAAGCGCAAACCGCAGGATGGCCGGGTCAAGACCAAAACCCCGGACGGCGGCGAGGTGGAGCTGCGCCTGTCGACCTTGCCGACCGCCTTCGGCGAAAAGATGGTGATGCGGATCTTCGATCCGGACGTGCTGCTCAAGGGTTTCGACCAGCTGGGTTTCTCCGCCGAGGATCTGCGCCGCTGGCAGAGCATGACCGGTCAGCCCAACGGCATCATCCTGGTCACCGGCCCGACCGGTTCGGGCAAGACCACCACGCTCTACACCACGCTCAAGCAACTGGCGACGCCCGAAGTGAACGTCTGCACCATCGAAGACCCGATCGAAATGATCGAGGGTGCCTTCAACCAGATGCAGGTGCAGCACAACATCGACCTGACCTTCGCCAGCGGCGTGCGCGCGCTGATGCGCCAGGACCCGGACATCATCATGATCGGCGAAATTCGCGACCTGGAAACCGCCGAGATGGCGATCCAGGCGGCGCTTACCGGGCATCTGGTGCTGTCCACCCTGCACACCAACGATGCGCCTAGCGCTATTACCCGATTACTGGAACTGGGCGTGCCGCACTATTTGCTGCGCGCCACCTTGCTTGGCGTGATGGCCCAACGCCTGGTACGCACGCTCTGTCCGCATTGCAAGGCACCGATGCAGCTGGACGTTGAAGACTGGCAAACGCTGACCAAACCCTGGAACGCGCCCTTACCAACCCACGCGCAACAGGCGGTGGGCTGCATCGAATGCCGAGACACCGGTTATCGCGGCCGCGCCGGGGTCTACGAGATCATGTTGCTCAACGATGCGGTCAAGCCATTGATCACCGCCGATACCGACCTCATCGCCTTGCGCCGCCAGGCCTTCAAGGACGGCATGCACAGCCTACGGCTGTCCGGCGCACAGAAAATCGCCGCTGGGCTGACGACACTGGAAGAAGTGTTGCGGGTGACACCGCAGAGTGAGCAAAAATAAAGAAGCTGGAAAGGATTGATTTCGCCCGCCTGTCTGTCGAGCCGCGGTCGATGCTCTCGTAGGAAGCTTTTATCACGATTCGCGAGCACGCTCGCCTACGGAAAATCATGTAGGGCGGATTTCAATCCGCCCTCGGAGCAGAAGACCGAACGCACCGGCATACCACATCACGCAGCGATCCCGGCCAAGGATTACCACGTCACGCCGTCCGCACGACCGTATGGGCGGGTTTCAACTCGCCAAGGGAACAAAGAACCGCAAGTACCGGCAGGTGAACGCAGCTGCCACCCTCACTGAAACGAATCCTCTAACCGCCAGACTTCGCCGCAAGCAGGGTTGCGACCTGGCCGGGTTTGCAGTTCAGGTAGGCCGACGACTCCAGCCACTGCTGATCGGGATACCAGGAAAAAATGAACTGCCCGCCCTTCAGGCTATCAACCACCATGCGCGCCACTTCCGGGCGCACCGCGGGGCAGCCCTGGCTGCGACCGATGCGCCCCTGCGTCACAATCCAGGCGGGATTCACGTAATCGGCCGGGTGGATCACGATAGCCCGCTCACGCGCCAGATCGTTCACGCCGGGTTCGAGGCCATCCATGCGCAACGAATAGCCGTGCTTGCCGCTGTAGCTCTCGGCCGTGCGGAACAGACCAATGCTCGACTGATGGCTGCCGAGCACATTGGAGAAGCGCGTGGCGAGGTTGTCACCGGACTTCATTCCGTGGGCGACAAAATCCTTCAGCAACAATCGCCGCTGTTGCAGGTCAAAGATCCAGAGTCGTCGCTCCGACGACGGCAGCGAGAAATCGATCACCGCGAGCCGCTGCGCGGGGCTGGCGCCATTGTTTACCGCGCACTGCATGGCCGCCACAGCGTGCGTGAGCACTTTGGGATTCAGCGTGGGAGCCAGTGGAGACAGCTCATCCACGATCGGCTGATAGATGGGGCTGGCCGCCAGAAGCGGGGCTGACAGAAACAGACCTGCCACGAGGCAAAGGCGTCGGAACGAAACCATCATGTGTTGAACTACCTCACCGACGCCAAGGCCGAACGTCCCTTTCGGCTGGCGCCTTTACGCGCTGCCGGCCCGGGCAGGCGGCAGCGAAAACAGGCCAGACGGGAGCGGAAGGCTCCCACGTCGTCTGACAGATCATGTTGTAGTGGCCCGAAAGGGTCTGGTTTTCCCAAAACCGCAGCGGAACAGCGGCGGAGTCTAGCAGTCGGTGGGATACCCGGGAGTGAAGCGTTGTACAAAAAACATGCATTTCGTCTGGTTAGCCTTCTGTTATTCGTACCCTTTCTGGCGATGGCGCAACCCGTCAGTGAGCAGCCCAAGCCCATCCGCGACGCCCTGGAAACACTGGCCAGCGCCTGCAAAAGCCCTCTCGCCGAGATCGATCGGACCGCTCTACAACAACTGACCGAGCTTTATCGCCGGCACCAGTTCGAAGCCCTGTGGACCTCCTACGCACGACTCGATGAGCTACTGGAGCAGCTTAATGCGCTGGTCGATGATGGACTGAACCCGACGATCTACCACCCCGAAACCATTCGTCAGGCCATGCACACGGCCACGACCGAACCGCTGCACCGCGAGTGCAGCGATATCCTCGCCACCCACGCCTACCTGCTGGCGCTTCGGCACCTGAGCCATGGGCGCTTGCCGCAGGATCGGCTCGAGCCGGTCTGGCGCAGCCCCGATGCCGCAGCCCAACAGCAGGCGGACGACCAGCTGCTGGACATTGCCGACGACGGCCTGGCGCATCTCGAGCAGGCCTTCGACAAGGCTCGCCCGACGCTCGAGCAGTACCACAACCTGCGCAAGGCCCATTCCCGTCTGCGCGCCGAGCCCCCACAGCAGTGGCTGCCGATCCCGTCGGGGCAAACCTTGCGTCCCGGCATGTCGGATCCGCGAGTCCCGCTGCTGCATCAACGCCTGGTCAAGGACGGCTATCTGCCGGATGCGCTCGTGCCGGACAACATCGAAACGCGCTATAGCCAGCCGATCGAGCAGGCAATCAAGGCCTTTCAGGCCCGCCATGGCCTTCAAGACGACGGCATACTGGGCGCCGAAACCCTGGCCGCCCTGAACGTTTCCCCGACCGAGCGGCTGAGTCAGCTGAAGATCAATCTGGAACGGTTCCGCTGGCTGTCCCGTGATATCGAGGCGCGCTCGCTGCTGGTCGATATTGCCGGTGGGCGGGTCATCCATTTCCGCGATAATCGTCCGCGCTGGGAGACTCGCAGCCAGGTCGGCCGCGATACCCGGCAAACCCCGGCGATCAAGTCGAACGTCACTCGCCTCACGCTCAACCCGACCTGGACCGTGCCGCCGACCATTCTGCGAGAAGACAAGCTACCTAGAATCCGCGAAGATCTGGGCTATCTCACCAAGCAGAACATGCAGGTGCTCGACTACCAGGGCAACGTTCTGGAACCGCAACAGGTCGACTGGAACAACCCCGGCAATATTCTCCTGCGCCAGGCAGCGGGCCCCGGCAACCCGCTCGGGCGTCTGGTCATCCGCTTCGCCAACCCCTTCGCGATCTATCTGCACGACACGCCGAGCCAAGGCCTGTTCGCCCGCTCCCAGCGGGCGTTCAGCTCCGGCTGCGTCAGGGTCGAGTCGGTGATGCAGCTGGTCGATCTGCTGCTGACCGATGGCGAGCGCGAACGATTCACTCGGTTGCTCGCGACAGGCCGAACTCACGAGTTCCGTCTGGACGAACCCACCCCGGTCCTGCTGGCCTATTGGACAGCCGAAGCGGACAGCACCGGACAAGCTCACTACCGCCCGGACATCTACAGCCGCGATCATGACCTGCTGGCCGCACTGCTGGCCGCCGACCGACAACAGTTACTCGATAGCCCGTAGTCCGTCGCCGACAGCCGATACCAGCCGAGCGATGGATGGCCGAGCGGTTCGCCGGCCGCGACCGGACCGGCGGCACTGGCAGATTGCCCCTTGGCCAAGGTCTACTTGCCACATATCCCACCCCCGGTATCTTTCACGGCGACAATCGCCAGCCGATAATCAGGCAACACCGCGACACGCAGATGCTCGAGCCTTACGGCCGAGCCCGTCATTCTTGCCGCCATGGATAGCCGAGCAGAAATCTTGAACCAGGAGAACGCAGACAACAGGGGGAGCGAGGCCGACCGACTGGCCGCGCTGAGCCGTTACCGCATTATCGGCACCCCGCCGGAAACGGCCTTCGACGACCTGGCAATGCTCGCGGCGGACCTGTGTGGTTGCGCCAGCGCAGCGATCGTGTTCAACGACGGGGAACGTCAATGGGTCAAAGCGTCGATCGGCAACGAGGACAGCTCCCACGGGCCTGACCCGATGCTTTGTGCTCGCGCAATGGGCTGTTCCCAGCCCCTGATCATCCCCGATCTCGCCGACGATCCGCTCGCCAAAGGCCTGTCCGGTTTCTTCGCCGCCGTGGCACTGCGCAGCCCCGAGGGCCTGCCGCTCGGCATGTTGTCCGTGATGGACAAACAACCTCGGCAGTTGTCGGAGCGGCAGCTGGCGCATCTGCAGGCGCTGGCCCGTCAGGTCATGGCGCTGCTGGAGCTGCGCTGCAGCCATGAATACAAAGAGAAAGACCGGCATAGCGACGGTGTACTGGGCTACGCGGCTTCGGTTCGAGAGGCCGAGGAGCGCT
>DPSI01000382.1:7500-7773 GCA_003527165.1 Pseudomonas sp. | reverse complement strand
TGCCTCGTCTTGCCTGCCTCGTCTGCGTTTTTCAACGGCCTGCTGGTATCGGGTGAATCAGTCATAACCGCCTCCGGGCAGTGGCAGCGCTTGATGCAGTGGAGCGGTTGGAGTCGGAGCAGGCGCCCGGCATTGCACCGGGCGCCTGCTATTACGTCATTACTTGACGCGCTGACCGGGCTTGGCGCCGCTGTCGGGGCTGAGCAGGTAGATCTCTTCGCCGCCAGGGCCGGCGGCCAGCACCATGCCTTCGGAGACGCCGAACTTCATCTT
>DPSI01000382.1:6605-7419 GCA_003527165.1 Pseudomonas sp. | reverse complement strand
CAGGCGCAGCAGCTTGTCGGCGCCCTCAACGAACTCGCACTTCTCGATCAGCGCGATGCGCAGGTCCACGGCGGCAAAGGCGTCGAAGGCGATTTCCGCGGCGATCGGCTCCTTGGTCAGCTCGCCATTGCCTTCGGCTGGCGCGACGGTTTCGGTGGAGGCGAGGTCTTCCTTGGATGATTCAATCATGGCTTCGATTTTCGCAGGCTCAATACGGGTCAATAGCGGAGTGAAGGCATTCAGTTGATGGTTGCTCAGCAGCGTTTGCAGGTCAGTCCAGCGCAGCGGCTCGACATTCAGGAAACGCTCGGCGTCGGCGGCCAGGTTCGGTAGCACCGGCTTGAGGAATATCACTAGCTGGCGGAACAGGTTGATGCCCGTGGCGCAGATCGCCTGGACTTCATCCTGCATACCGTCCTGTTTATTTAGTGCCCAGGGCGCCTTGTCGGCGATCCAGGCGTTGGCGCGGTCGGCCAGCGCCATGATTTCGCGCATCGCGCGGGCGAAATCACGGTTCTCGTAGGCATCGGCTATAGAAGGTGCGGCAGCTTGGAAAGCGTCGGTCAGTTCCGGCGCAGCGTTGCGGTCGACCATCAAGCCGCCGTTGCCCTTGTGGATGAATCCGGCGCAACGGCTGGCGATGTTCACCACCTTGCCGACCAGGTCGGAGTTGACCTTCTGCACAAAGTCCTCGAGGTTCAGGTCCAGATCGTCCACGCCGCGACCGAGCTTGGCCGCGTAGTAGTAGCGCAGGTATTCCGGATTCAGGTGTTCGAGGTAGGTGCGTGCCTTGATGAAGGTGCCGCGCGATTTG
>DPSI01000382.1:6195-6396 GCA_003527165.1 Pseudomonas sp. | reverse complement strand
CCGCGCGATTTGGACATCTTCTGCCCGTTCACCGTCAGGTAGCCATGCACCGCGACGGCGGTGGGCTTGCGGAAACCGGCGCCTTCAAGCATGGCGGGCCAGAACAGGGTATGGAAGTTGATGATGTCCTTGCCGATGAAGTGGTATAGCTCGGCGCTGGAGTCCTTGTTCCAGAAGGTATCGAAATCCAGCTCCGGGCGG
>DPSI01000382.1:5581-5909 GCA_003527165.1 Pseudomonas sp. | reverse complement strand
GAAGTACTTGCCGGGCTCGCCTGGGATCTCGAAGCCGAAGTAGGGCGCATCGCGGGAGATGTCCCACTCGTGCAGGCCGCCGTCGAGCCACTCGGCAATCTTGTTGGCGACCGAATCCTGCAGTGTGCCGCTGCGCGTCCACTCCTTCAGCATCGCCTCGAAGTCCGGCAGCTTGAAGAAGAAGTGCTTGGAGTCGCGCAGGACCGGTGTGGCGCCGGAAATGGCCGAGCGCGGATTCTTCAGTTCGGTGGGCTCGTAGGTGGCGCCGCATTTTTCGCAGTTGTCACCGTACTGGTCCTCGGCCGCGCATTTCGGGCAGGTGCCTTTC
>DPSI01000382.1:0-5402 GCA_003527165.1 Pseudomonas sp. | reverse complement strand
GGCAGGTGCCTTTGATAAAGCGGTCGGCGAGGAACATCCCTTTTTCCGGGTCGAAATACTGGGTGACCGAGCGCGTGGCGATGTGTCCGGCTTCGTGCAGGCGGGTGTAAATCAGCTCGGACAGCTCGCGGTTTTCTTCCGAATGGGTCGAATGGAAGTTGTCGAAATTCACCAGGAAGTCGGCGAAGTCGGCGCTGTGCTCAGCCTGCACATTGGCGATCAGCTGTTCCGGGGTGATGCCTTCCTTCTCGGCGCGCAGCATAATGGCCGAGCCATGGGCGTCGTCGGCGCAGACATAGACGCATTGGTTGCCGCGCAGTTTCTGGAAGCGCACCCACATATCCGTCTGGATGTACTCGAGCATATGGCCAAGGTGGATCGAACCGTTGGCGTAGGGCAGGGCACTGGTAACGAGGATCTGGCGAGCTTCGGACATTGGGAAATCTGCAGTCGGGATTGCGAAGTGAGTCAGTAACTATAAAGGTGCGGCGCATTTTTTTCATCCGGACTGGCGCGTCCGTAGCGGGTCGAATGGCTCGTGCCGGCCGCCTTGTTTGCCCTGGTGGGCCGGGAGCTGCGCCACGGGGTAAGATGCCCGTCTGTTTTGCTTGGTCTTCTTGGGAGTAGTCATGTCCGTCACACACGAAGCTGTGGAAGCCGTACTGCGTCAGTACACCGACCCTCATCTGAACCAGGACCCGGTTACTGCCGGTTGTCTGCGTTCGATCGATATCCAAGGCGATCGCGTCAGCGTACGGCTCGAGCTCGGCTATGCCGCCGGGCTGTTTCGCAGCGGTTGGGCACAGATGCTGGCCATGGCGATCGAACAGCTCGAAGGCGTGACGCGCGCCGATGTTCAGTTCGATTGCGTGATCCAGTCGCACAGGGCTCAGGATCAGCTTGAGTCGCTGGGCAATGTAAAAAACATCATCGCCGTGGCGTCGGGCAAGGGTGGGGTGGGTAAATCGACCACCGCGGCCAACCTGGCACTGGCGCTGGCGCGCGAAGGCGCGCGGGTAGGCGTGCTGGACGCGGACATCTACGGACCAAGCCAGGGCATCATGTTTGGCATCGCCGAAGGTACGCGCCCACAGATTCGGGACGGCAAAGCCTTCATCCCATTGGAAGCGCACGGTGTGCAGATCATGTCGATGGCCTTTCTCGCCGACGACAAGACGCCGATGGTCTGGCGCGGCCCCATGGTATCGGGTGCCTTGCTGCAACTGATCACCCAGACGGCCTGGAACGACCTCGACTATCTCGTCGTGGACATGCCCCCCGGCACTGGCGATATCCAATTGACCCTGGCGCAGAAGGTGCCGGTGGTGGGGGCGGTGATAGTTACCACTCCGCAGGATCTGGCGCTGTTAGATGCCAAGAAGGGCGTCGAGATGTTCCGCAAGGTGAACATTCCGGTGCTCGGTGTGGTGGAAAACATGGCTATCCACATCTGCTCGAATTGCGGGCATGCCGAGCATCTGTTCGGCGAAGGCGGCGGCGAGAAGCTGGCGGCGCAGTACAACGTCGAGTTGCTGGCCTCGTTGCCGCTATCAATGGCGATCCGCAGTCAGGCCGATGCCGGCAAGCCGACGACCATTGCCGATCCGGAAAGCCAGATCGCCATGATCTATCAGCAGATGGCCCGTAGTGTTGGTGCGCGAATTTCGCAAAGTGGGCAGATCATCGCCCAGTCCATGCCGAACATTAGCGTGTCCGACGACTGAAGCGATCAGTGGGTGGCGCCTCGCGCCATCCATGGCGGAGGGAGCGGCGTTCAGCGAATTACAGGCATAAAAAAAGCCCCGCCGGAGCGGGGCTTTTTCAGAGAAGACTCAGGTTAGATAACCTGAACTTCCTCAGCTTGCATGCCCTTCTGGCCGCGAGTAGCGACGAAGGAAACCTGCTGGCCTTCTTTCAGGCTCTTGAAACCGTCGCCTTGGATGGCGCGGAAGTGTACGAAAAGGTCGTCACCGGATTGCGGAGTGATGAAGCCGAAGCCTTTCTCATCGTTGAACCACTTAACGGTACCGGTTTGGCGATTGGACATTTGAAATGTCTCCTTGAACAAGGTGTAGAGATGATTTGAACGGGCAAATACCCCGAACGGTGACTGTGTGCAAGGAGTTAAAGGAGTCGTAGCAATGATCGGATCGAAATCTAAACATGTAGCGATTCACGGTGACACATGCAGCAGCAGCCAATGAAAGATACCGCATTTTCGTAGCAATGCGAGCATTATTTTCAGTTTCTTCCCAGCGCCCGACGGGCGCGGTGCATAGTCCTAGGCGCCGGGCTTTGAACCCGCCTCGCGGGCTCGGTAAGATGCACGCCTTCCTTTGACAACTATCAGCCAAATCAGGACGCCCGCCATGAGCATCAAATCGGACAAGTGGATTCGCCGGATGGCCCAGGAGCACGGCATGATCGAGCCCTACGTGGAGCGGCAAGTGCGCACCGAGGGCAACGAGCGCCTGATTTCCTACGGCGTGTCCAGTTATGGCTACGATGTACGCTGTGCCGATGAATTCAAGGTGTTCACTAACATCAACTCGGCGACGGTCGATCCGAAGAACTTCGACGAAAAGAGCTTTGTCGATATCAAGAGCGACGTCTGCATCATCCCACCGAATTCCTTCGCGCTTGCCCGCACGGTCGAGTACTTCCGCATCCCGCGCAACGTGCTGACCATCTGTCTGGGTAAAAGCACCTATGCCCGTTGCGGCATCATCGTCAATGTCACGCCGCTGGAACCCGAGTGGGAAGGGCATGTAACGCTGGAGTTCTCCAACACCACCACGCTGCCGGCGAAGATCTATGCCAACGAGGGCGTGGCGCAGATGCTGTTTCTGGAGTCGGATGAAGAGTGCGAGACGTCCTACCGCGATCGCGGGGGCAAATACCAGGGCCAGCGCGGCGTGACGCTGCCTAAAGCGTAGGCTATTCAGGGGCTCTGGTTGTTCTGTGGATGCGGGTGGTAGCCGATGCTGCCACCCGCATCGTATTCAGGAAGTCGGATCACCGCCGTTCCATCATCACCAAGGTAGTTTTTTTCCCTGGTAGTCGATGAAGCGATGGCCGCCCTGCCTGGCAGCGCGCTTGACCTGCTCGACCATGCCGCGGCAGCTGGTTTCGATGTCCAGTGGTGCCTCCGCTCCGCCCATATCGGTCCTGACCCACCCCGGGTGCATCGAAAGCACCGTAAGGCCCGAATCCTCTCCGAGGCCCGCAACGAAGTTTCGGGTCAGGTGGTTGAGTGCTGCCTTGCTCGCGCCATAGAGCGACATGCCCATTCCGGGTCCGGTTTCGACGCTGCCCATGATTGAACTCATGAAGACGATGACGCCGCTGCTCGGGTCGACCAGAGGCAGCATGCGCTTGGCCAGCCGCACCGGCGCGATTGCGTTGGTCGTGAACAGTTGGCCGACTTCCTCGTGAGTGGCTGTGTCGGCCGAGAGCGTACCGGAGCCAGAGATACCTGCGTTGACGTAGAGCACGTCCAATGCGATGCCGGACAACCGCTCGGCGAGGGCGTCGACGCCGGTGGCATCGTCTATGTCCAGTGCTTCGATACGGATATTCGCGATGGCTTTCAGCTCATCTGCGCGCTGCGGATCACGAACGGTCGCGATCACCTGCCATCCTTCGCTGGCGAACTGCTTCGCCAAGCCCAGGCCGAGGCCGCGTGATGCACCGACGATAAGGACTGTGTTGGGCATGGAAAAAGCTCCTTGAATAGACGGGCTAACAAGCATAGCTGATGCTGCTTCGGCGCTTGCCTGGCCCGGCCCGCCAACGTGCGTGTCGTACCGCTGAAACGAAAATGCCCGCATCGCCAGGATGCGGGCATTTCGGTTGCGAGCGTCACGGGACTAACGGCCCGTGCTCAAGCCAGGCGACTCAGCCAGCGAAGTTCTTCGCGACGAAGTCCCAGTTGACTACGTTCCAGAATGCTTCGACGAACTTGGGACGAGCATTGCGGTAGTCGATGTAGTAGGCATGTTCCCAGACGTCGCAGGTCAGCAGTGGCTTGTCGCCAGCGGTCATTGGGTTGCCGGCACCGATGGTGCTCGCCAGACCGAGGCTGCCGTCGGACTTCTTCACCAGCCAGGCCCAGCCGGAACCGAAAGTGCCAATGGCGGTTTTGGTGAACTCTTCCTTGAACTTGTCGAAGGAGCCGAAGGCGGCATCGATGGCATCAGCCAGGGCGCCGGTCGGCTGGCCACCGGCGTTCGGTGCCATGCAGTTCCAGAAGAAGGTGTGGTTCCAGACCTGAGCGGCGTTGTTGAAGATGCCACCGGACGAAGTCTTGATGATGGTTTCCAGATCCTTGCCTTCGAACTCGGTGCCCGGGATCAGGTTGTTCAGGTTGGTCACGTAGGCCTGGTGATGCTTGCCGTGGTGATATTCGAAGGTCTCGGCGGAAATGTGCGGCTCGAGGGCGGTCTTTTCAAACGGAAGCGGCGGCAATTCGAAAGCCATGGTGTATCTCCTGCTCAGGTGTCGAGAATAGATGCGGCTCGGAAGGAGGCAGTCTGCGCTGACGGTCAGCGCCTCGCGGAACGGAGAAAACTACTGCACTGATGTTCGTCCGTTTACGCTTGTTGTTCCCTTCGCTCGCTACATGCTTGCGCATTCTTTCGGCCGTTCACGGGCGGCCGTAGTGGCGGGCTGAAGCATTCCACTCCATGCCCGCGAATCAAGGATCATAGCACCCACCCTGCGGCAAAACCACGCGCCAACTGTGTGGGAAAGCCGAGGCCAGAGCCACTGGCCATAGGCTCGTGCAGGGCTCATGGGTGCTTCAAGCCCTCTGCGTGGACCTCCGATCGAAGCCGGTGTTCCTCAGGCAAGGACAACCAACTGCGCAGCGATGGCAAACATCATTCCCGCCACGCCGAGATCGATCAGCCGCCAGGTAAGCGGTCGCGCGAGCCAGGGTGCAAGCCATGCTCCGCCAAGGGCGAGCATCATGAACCATAAGGTCGACGCACTGGCGGCGCCCAGCGTATAGGCGCCTGGTTCGGGTTGCTGGGCACCGAGCGAGCCGATCAGCAACACGGTGTCGAGGTAGACATGCGGGTTGAGTAGCGTGACTGCCAGCGCGGCGAGCAGGACGCTCTGCAGCGAGCGCGAGCCTCGTTGCGCATCTTCCAGCAGGGCCTGCGGACGGGCCGCACGGCGCAAGGCGATGACACCATAAAACAGCAGAAACATCACGCCACCCCAGCGTGTGATCTGCAGCAGCAGCGGGTTTTCCGCCAATACAGCGGCGAGGCCGAAAACCCCAACGCTCACCAGCACTATGTCGCAAAGGATGCAGAGGGCGGCGACCGGCAGGTGATGTTCGCGGCGTAGGCTTTGTGCCAGGACAAAGGCGTTCTGGGCACCGATAGCAATCATCA
>DPSI01000460.1 GCA_003527165.1 Pseudomonas sp. | reverse complement strand
CAGCTTGATGCCTTGCGGCGGGACCAGATCGACGAAGGGATCGTGATCGATGCTCGGCGGCACCACTTCATGCACCGCGTTGACGACCTGCTCGTACTGCTGCGGGCCGGTGACGGCGAGCACGCTGGGGTGCACGTTGCGGATGTTGTCTTCCGCCACGCCCATGCAGCCGGTGACGATCACCTTGCCGTTCTCGGCAATGGCCTCGCCGATTGCGTCCAGCGATTCGGCCTTGGCGCTGTCGATGAAGCCGCAGGTGTTGACTACCACCACGTCGGCATCCTGATAGGTGGGCACGATCTGATAACCCTCCATGCGCAGCTGGGTCAGGATGCGTTCGGAATCCACCGTGGCCTTGGGGCAGCCCAGGCTGACAAATCCGACAGTTGGCGCTTTGCTCATCGAGTAACCCTCAGGACACCATGCGTAAAAAAGCGCGCGAGTATACAGCTATTTCTGCGACTTTCAGCGCTCACCTGAGACTCAAGTGCCGGGCGGCAACCACATGGCCGAACCTGACGCGATTCAATCGTCCCGATTGAAATCTTCTGCTGGGTCCCGATCCAGTTCGGCGACCTCCGAACGATTGCGGCCGTGCTGCTTGGCCAGGTACAGCGCGCCGTCAGCCAGTTTGAGGACGCGCTCGATGTTGTCGGCATGTATGGGCCAGACGGCGATTCCGAGGGAAATCGTGAGGTGGCCCACTGGAGGAATCTGCTCCTGCTCGACGCAATGGCGCAAGCGCTCGGCGACCTGCAACGCCGATTCGATATTAGTGTTCGGCAACAACATCAGAAATTCCTCGCCACCACTTCGGCAAAGGGTATCGGCGTCCCGGGAGCAGGCGGTCATCAACTGCGCGAGGTGACGAATGACCTGATCGCCGGCGTCGTGACCGTAATTGTCATTGATGCGTTTGAAGTGGTCGATGTCCAGGGCTATGACTGCGAAGGAATGGCCGTCCGCGCTTAGAGCCTCCAGCGCAAGGGTGAGACCGCGGCGGTTGTGCAGGCCGGTCAAGGGGTCGGTCTGGGCATCGAGGTTGAGCTTGCCGATGCGCTGATGCAGCAGGTTGATGCCCACCTGCATGGCTCGTTTGAGTTGCGTGGCCTCGAAATACCAGGAGCGGATGCGCTGAATTCGTTCCGCGCTGGTTGGGGCATCCATCCCGCCTGCGCTTTTCGCCAGTTGCCAGAGCGGACGTGAAATCAACCCCGACAACCACCAGACGCCAATAAAGGTCAGCAGTGCGAGGGGGGTCGTCTGGCGCAACACTTCAAGCATCAAATCGTCGAGCGGGTGCAGCGTCGCCGCGGTCGGTCGTTGCGCGACGATACCCCAGCGGGCGGTTGGCACCGCTGCAAAACCGGCCAGCATGTCATGACCCAAACTGTTGACGACCAGCTGGCTACCCGACTCGCCGCTGATAACCCGATCGATCACCGCGTTTTCCTGGACGAGGGTGCCGAGGCGTTTGGGGTCCGGGTGATAGAGCAACCGCCGGTTCTGATCGACCGCGTACAGGTAGGAACCATCCTGGTAGAAATGCTCGCCGAGCATGCTGCTGAGGATGTTCGGTTCTTTGAGGCTGATGACGCCGCCGATGTAACCAAGGTATGTACCGCCCTTGTCGACGATCGGTTGGGATATCAAGACTACGAGCGTCCCGAGCGCTGAAACGTAAGGACTGCTGATCAGCGGTCTTCGCTCTCGAAGTGCTTCTTGCGCGCCGGGCGAAGTGAGCTTATGCCCGATCAGACGCGAGTTGTTGGGCGAAACCGCGCGCACCATGCCCTGGGCATCGGTGACCACCACGCTGTTCAAGCTATTCGTCTGCAACCGCAGCCGCTCGATTTCCCTGCGCATGGTTTCGTCATCGAACTGCTCGGCAAGGATAGCTGTGCTGTAGCGGAGCTGCTGCTGTACCGAACCGAAGAAGGTTTCGGCGCCGACGGCAAGCTTGACGGCGTAGGCCCGATTGGCCTCGAGCGTGCTGTCGATGAGTGACTCGCGCTGCACCTGATAGCTGGCATAGAAGCTGATGCTCAGCGTAATCAGGCCACTGAGAATTGCCAGCATTACAATCAGCCGCCGCAGGTCTACGCGAAACAGTGGGGCAAAAGACATGGACTCTGTTTGTCGGTAGGCCGGAGGGATAACCACGCATAGTAAGGGGTTTAACTAAAGGGCTCCAGACCTGTCACAATTTTTCCCACAGCAGGCCGAGCGAAGGGCCCTATGGGACTAGGCAGGAAGCGTTTGTCAGGCGGTCGGGCTGAGGCCTGCACGGCGGGTGCGTTCCCGAGCTCCGGGTAGATAGCGTTTCAGTCGCAGTGCCGGAGACTCGATCCAATGCCAGGACAGCGCTGCGATGGCGATGCTCCCTGCTAGGCTGATCGCCATGAACGCGCCCAGTGGCAGCTGCGGACTGAACCAGTGCATCAGCAACTGTTGGATCGGAAAGCTGAAGATGTAGATGCCGTAGGAAAAATCGCCATATCTGCCGAATCCGGACAATAGGGGAATCCGCAGGTGCGCGAGGTAAATGGCCAGGTAAGGCAATGTCAGAACATGGATATACAGCCATAGCTCAGTCCTGGCACTGAGCAGCGACAGCGCGAGCAAGCTCAGGGCTACCTTCCAGTTCCAGGGCAGGTTTCTACGGTACAGGTACAGCGCCGAGCCGAGGAAAAAGAACATCCCCAGTCGGGTGGACTTGCGCAGAATGTCGCTTTCCAGACCCAGGCCCGGTGACAGATGGAAATGGATCAGTATCAACATCAGGGGCAGTGTCAGTACTGCGATTCGCCCGAAGACTTTGAGCAGACCCATCACCATCAACGAAGCGTACATCAGCACTTCGTAGGGCAACGTCCAGACCGACCCATTGACGGTATCGGGAAAGGGATTATCGGTAAATACGGCAGGCAGATGTAATTGCGTGATCAGGGCCATGTTGGTCAGATAACGCAGGGTCTGGTTGTTAAGCATGTATTCCTTTAGCGACAGTCCAGTTGCCAGTGGCCCGACAATCAGCACGGTGAACAACACCGATACGAACAGTGCCGGAAAAATCCGCAGTGCGCGCTTGGCGATGAAATCCAGAACACTGCGACTGTTCATCCATGACGCGGCGATCAAAAAACCGCTCATGACGAAGAACAGGTTCACCGCGATGTCAGCGGTATCCATCGATCCGGTGAACAGCCGTACCGGTTCGATATCGCCAGCCCCCGACAGCCAATAGCAATGACCGATGACAACCGCCGAAGCGGCGAAGAATCGCAGGAAGTCGAAGTTGTTCGCGTCACGCTGAACGGGTGTGACGTCCATGGACAATACCCTCGATGAGCCGGGCGGCCCCGAGCCGCCGTCGGTGGGTCAACGCAATGGAAAGATCTTGCTCATGCCCAGGGCACCGCTTTCGCCGTCATGGATGGCTTGCTCGATCAGCGCCAAGCGCGCTCGGGCATTACGTAGCCGAGCGATCAGGCGCAGCAGAGTGAGAAAAATCGCACGATTGAAGCGATGCAGCCGCGGGGAAGCGGCCCAGACGTTTTTGTCGAACCAGGCTTGATTGCGTGCGGCGTAGTAGGCGCGGAAGTCCGAGTCGCCGAGCAGGAAGGTTTCGTAGATATTGCGCGTGCGCGCCTTGATGTTCCAGGACTGTTCGAGCTCGTCGATCACCGCATCGGTGAACAAGAACAGACGACCTCCGCCAGCAGTAATGCGGCGGGTGTATTCGGTGTCATCGACATAAAGCACCAGGTCCTTCAGCGGTACTCCGATGCGTTGATACAGGCTGCGATGCGCCAGCATACCGCCGTAAGGGGCGAACGGCAGGCTGATGCTCACGGGCCGCTTGCCGGGCTTTTTGCCCCAGGGTAGGCGGCGCCAGAGCTTGAAGGGCAGTTGAGCGATGTGAAAGCCGAAATAGCTGGAGCGCGGCTGAAGGAGGTAGCGCGGCGGTACGCCCTGGGCGATGTCCGCCTGCTGCGTCGCCCTATAGCCCAGTACTGCGACTCGTTCTGGACCAAGCAGGCCGCCAAGGCGCGCCAGTTCGCGATGCAGGATCGACACCGCAGCGGCAGTCGGGGCGTTGTCATCGTCCATCATCCAGATGTAATCGGCTCTGCCCGCCAACGCGGCTTCAATCGCCACGGCATAGCCGTTCGCCGAGCCGGTGTTGTGTTGCAGCTGAATCAGTCGAACCTTTCCCGGCCAGCGTTCCGGCAGTTGTTCCAGCGGCGCGAGCGCGCCATTGCTCACGATGATCACTTCGTTGATTTCGACGAATGCCAGCGCGCGCTCGATCAGCTGCTCGAGGTAAGCCAGCCGATCGCCATAGGTCACAGTCACCACGGAGGTTTTCGGGGTCATGGGGTGTCTCGGCATGAATCGGGGAAACGACCGCCGCGTCAGCGGCGGCAACGCCGCCGGCGAGGCGCTCGCGGCCCAGCAGCGGAAAGCCTATGGGCCGGAGTGTCAGCGGTCGCTGGCGGTTTCCGTCACCGTGGCCTCGGGCGGTACTGCGGCCGAATCGGCGTCGAGACCGTCGTTGTCCTGGTCTGAGGTGAAGAACGCATGGAACACGCTGATTAACCGGGTCCCACTGGGCATTCCCGGCAACTCAGGTGCCTGGAATATTTCGGTGTAGGAATAACCGTCGGCGTATACCAGCGATTGCCTGTTTTGGTTTGCACTGTCCATGGCACCTCCAAAAGGTCGCAGGGTTAAAACGAATAGCGAATGCTGTCGCCGGAGCGGATGTACGGGTCACCGGAAAGCGGTCTTGCCAGCCGTATCGGCGGGGGGGTGATCGTCACGGATCCGCTGCTGGCGCTGCAGGATGGTGCGGTCCGGCGAAAGCCATGATCGAAGATGATCACTCGAGCCCCATGGCTGCTGGCACAGCTGGACGTGTCTCGTGGAAAGCTTTCGTATTCCTGTCGATACAGCTCACCGCCGGTGTGCTCGGTCATATGGGCGGCGCCTGTCGTCCCGCTGATCAACAAGGCGAGGCTTAATGCGCAGGTGGTTTGCATTCTTTGAGTTGCGGTTGCTGAATTCATCCGTGAAACCTCGCAATGGAAGGGGGCCTAATCAGGCGTGCTTCATGGGGACCGCCGCGGGGTAGACCGGTGTGATGCTTGCCGGCGTTACGGTTGGGCGATGCAATAGCGCGTCCTGTCCTTGGTGCAAAGAAACCTCGCGAACCCTAGTATCGATGAAGACCTTGATTTCTTGCCTGAACC
>DPSI01000165.1:9081-9326 GCA_003527165.1 Pseudomonas sp. | reverse complement strand
TGGCCTGGAAGGAAGGCCTGGTCGGCGGCGTCCCGGCTCGGGTATTCCGCATCTCCTTCACCGGTGAGCTTTCCTATGAGGTGAACGTGCAGGCCGACTACGCCCTGGACATGTGGGAGCAGGTCATCGAGGCCGGCAAGAAATACCAGCTCACCCCCTACGGCACCGAGACCATGCACGTCCTGCGGGCGGAAAAGGGCTTCATCATCGTCGGCCAGGACACCGACGGCTCGGTAACACCAGAC
>DPSI01000165.1:8511-8835 GCA_003527165.1 Pseudomonas sp. | reverse complement strand
GACGGCTCGGTAACACCAGACGACCTCAACATGGGCTGGGCGGTCGGGCGCAACAAAGCCTTCTCCTTTGTCGGCTGGCGCGGCATGAGCCGCGAAGACAGCCTGCGTGAAGACCGCAAGCAGCTGGTCGGTCTGAAGCCGGTCGACCCGCAAAAGGTCCTGCCCGAAGGCGCGCAGCTGGTCTTCGATCCCCAGCAAAGCATCCCGGTGAAGATGGTCGGCCACGTCACCTCCAGCTACCTGAGCGCGGCGATGGGTTACAGCTTCGCAATGGGCGTGGTCAAGGGCGGCCTGAAGCGCATGGGCGAGCGCGTCTACGCACTT
>DPSI01000165.1:0-8389 GCA_003527165.1 Pseudomonas sp. | reverse complement strand
CGGAGATTGTCAGCTCGGTGTTCTACGACCCGAAGGGTGAGCGGCAGAACGTTTGACCTTCTTGTATGGCCGACGCTTCGGCGAGCAGATAAACCCACCGCACCCAAGCATTCCAACGGCGCCTCACGGCGCCAGGCAGGTGAACCATGACCGCAGTGAACGTTTACAAACAACGCCCTGATAACCTTCAAGCGCAATCGCCGCTGCACCACGCCGGTCTCCCGGAGCTAGCCGGCAAGGGCCACCCCAACGCCGGCATCCGCCTTCGTGAAAAGAAACTGCGCGGTCATCTGACGCTGCGCGGCGACGCCAATGATCCATCCTTCGCCAGTGGGGTGCACACAGCACTTGGATTGGAATTGCCGGTCGCGTTGACCCTGGCGGCCGAGGGTGAAACCTCGCTGCAATGGATGAGCCCGGACGAATGGCTGCTGATCGTCCCGCAAGGCGAGGAGTACGCCACCGAACAGCGTCTGCGCGACGCACTGGCGGGCCTGCACATCCAGGTGGTCAACGTCAGCGGCGGACAGACCTTGCTGGAACTCTCCGGCGAGAAGGTTCGCGAATTGCTGATGAAGTCCACGCCCTACGACGTCCACCCGAGCAACTTCCCGGTGGGCAAGGCGGTGGGCACCCATTTCGCCAAAAGCCAGCTGGTGATCCGCCACACCGCTGAAGACGTCTGGGAGCTGGTGGTGCGGCGCAGCTTCGCCGATTACATCTGGCTCTGGCTGCAGGATGCCAGCGCCGAGTACGGGCTCGCGATCGAGGCGTGAGCCGTAGGGTGGACGACGCCGTTTTCGTCCACCACAAGAAACCAGAGGTGACTGAATGAAGCGCCAGCTACGTGCCCCGATCCAGCCTACGTCCGCCCAGCTTGGGAGATCGACATGAGCCGCACGCCCGATACCTGGATCCTTACCGCGCACAGCCCGAGCCTGCTCGGCACGGTCGACGTGGTGACCCGCTATTTGTTCGAACAGGGCTGCTACGTCACCGAACATCACAGCTTCGATGATCGCCTGGTCAGCCGCTTCTTCATCCGCGTCGAGTTCCGCGCGCCGGTCGGCTTCGATGAAACCAGTTTCCGCGACGGCCTGGTCGACCGCGCCGCGCCGTTCGAGATGCATACCGAACTGACGCCACCGGGCTACCGGCCCAAGGTGGTGATCATGGTGTCCAAGTCCGATCACTGCCTGAACGATCTGCTGTACCGCCAGCGTATCGGCCAGTTGCCGATGGACATCGCCGCGGTGGTTTCCAACCATCCGGATCTGGAACCGCTGGCGCGCTGGCATTCGATCCCCTACTACCATTTCCCGCTCGACCCGCACGACAAGCCGGCCCAGGAGCGTCGGGTGCTGCAGGTGATCGAGGACAGCGGCGCCGAGCTGGTGATCCTCGCGCGCTATATGCAGGTGCTCTCGCCTGAGTTGTGCCGCACCCTCGATGGCCGCGCCATCAATATCCACCATTCGTTGCTCCCTGGTTTCAAAGGGGCCAAGCCCTACCATCAGGCATACCAGAAGGGCGTCAAGCTGGTCGGTGCCACCGCGCACTTCATCAACAACGACCTCGACGAAGGCCCGATCATCGCCCAGGGCGTCGAGCCGGTGGACCATACCCACTACCCCGAAGACCTGATCGCCAAAGGGCGTGACATTGAATGCCTGACCCTGGCCAAGGCAGTCGGCTATTTCCTCGAACGACGCGTGTTCCTTCACGCCAACCGAACGGTGGTGTTGTAAACCCGATCGCGTTTCGCATTCGTAGGAGCCAGCTGGCTGGCGATCGACCCACCAAAGGATCGCCAGCACTCTGGCTCTAAAAACACGGCATACGCCCTAACCCTGAAAGCGGCTTGGCACTGCGGTCGGCATGCCAACCAGGCGGCAACTGACAGCTCCACTACAAGCCCGCGCGGCTTCCCGTCGCGCCTTGTATTCACAAAAACAAAGGAGAAACGCAGATGGCTGACAATCGTGGCGTCGTTTACCTCGGCGCAGGCAAGGTCGAAGTGCAAAGCATCGACTATCCGAAGATGCAGGACCCACGCGGGCGCAAGATCGAGCACGGCGTGATCCTGCGAGTCGTTTCCACCAACATCTGCGGCTCGGACCAGCACATGGTTCGCGGCCGCACCACGGCCCAAACCGGCCTGGTACTGGGCCACGAAATCACCGGCGAGGTGATCGAGAAAGGCAGCGATGTCGAGAACCTGCAGCTTGGCGATCTGGTCTCGGTGCCGTTCAACGTCGCCTGTGGTCGCTGCCGCAGCTGCAAGGAAATGCACACCGGCGTCTGCCTGACCGTCAACCCGGCGCGGGCCGGCGGCGCCTATGGCTACGTCGACATGGGCGACTGGACCGGTGGCCAGGCCGAATACGTGCTGGTGCCCTACGCCGACTTCAACCTGCTCAAGCTGCCCAATCGCGACAAGGCGATGGAAAAGATCCGCGACCTGACCTGCCTTTCGGACATTCTGCCCACCGGTTATCACGGCGCAGTCACGGCCGGTGTCGGCCCAGGCAGCACGGTCTACATTGCCGGTGCCGGCCCGGTCGGGCTTGCCGCTGCGGCATCTGCACGCTTGTTGGGCGCTGCCGTGGTCATCGTCGGTGACGTCAATCCGGTGCGTCTGGCGCACGCCAAAGCCCAAGGCTTCGAAATCGCCGACCTGTCCCAGGATACGCCGCTGCATGAGCAGATCGCCAACCTGCTGGGCGAGCCGGAAGTCGATTGCGCGGTGGATGCGGTGGGCTTCGAGGCCCGTGGCCATGGCCATTCCGGCGCGCAGCACGAAGCGCCGGCCACGGTGCTCAACTCGCTGATGGGCGTGGTGCGGGTCGCCGGCAAGATCGGCATTCCCGGGCTCTATGTCACCGAAGATCCAGGCGCGGTGGATGCAGCGGCGAAGATGGGCAGCCTGAGCATCCGCTTTGGCCTTGGCTGGGCCAAGTCGCACAGTTTCCACACCGGCCAGACCCCGGTGATGAAGTACAACCGCCAACTGATGCAGGCGATCATGTGGGACCGCATCAACATCGCCGAGGTGGTCGGCGTGCAGGTGATCAGCCTGGACGAAGCGCCCAAGGGCTACGGCGAGTTCGATGCCGGCGTGCCGAAGAAATTCGTGATCGACCCGCACCGGATGTTCAGCGCCGCCTGAACATCGCTAAGCGCAGCATGAATATTAGGGGGAGCCTTTCGGTTCCCTCGCTCTTATGCACGCCCACCCGAGCCGCCCTGCCCGGCGGCGCCAGGCAGGCCGATGACCCGCCCCACATGCGTCGGCCAGAGCAGATCACGCTGTGTCTCCTGCAAGGTGTTCACCCGCGACAATACCTGTTCGTCGAACGGCGCCGACCGTCTGGCGCTGCGGTCGATGTTCATCAGCATCTGTTCGTTGGCCGCCAACAACTGTTCCTCACCGTGTCGATAAAGGCCGTGGTAGACCTGCAGACGTTTGCGATCATGAGCCAGCAGTTGGGTGCGCACCTCGACCTCGACGTCGAGCATGACCTCGGCCAGATAGTTCAGGTGGCATTCGAGGGTGTACAGCGTATGGCCGCATCGTGCTCGGCCTGCTTCATCGAGGCCGATCCGGTCCATCAGCGCATCGGTCGCATAGCTGAAAATCAGCAGATAAAAGGCATCACGCAAGTGGCCGTTATAGTCGACCCACTCGGGCAGGATCGCGGTGCGATAGGTGATGAGCATGGCGATGATCGTCCTCTTGACCGGTTCGGGCAGCCAACCCATGACGGGGCGGTGAGGCCCACGGTGAAGTCCCTGCGAAACGCACCAGCGCTCGCACTCGAAAGGAACACCATACCCGACCTTCGGCGTTTCTATGCGCCGTTCACCCCGGACACTCGTTGTGCGATCCGTGTTGACGTTTTGAGCAATCCCCCAGTCGTTTTTGCATCGGGACGACATTCCCCCCGGGGATAAGCTGCCGGAAAGCGTCGACAAAAGATTCGATGCGCCACGCTGGGGAAACGACCTGATGAGCCCGACCGAACTGCACGCCGACAGCATCGTCATCGACGGTCTGATAATCGCCAAATGGAACCGCGAACTCTTCGAGGACATGCGCAAGGGCGGCCTGACCGCCGCCAACTGCACCGTCTCGGTGTGGGAAGGCTTTCAGGGCACGATGAACAACATCGCCGCCAGCCAGAAGCTAATTCGCGAGTGCAGCGATCTGGTCATGCAGGTGCGCACCACTGCCGACATCCGCAAGGCCAAGGAACTGGGCAAGACCGGCATCCTGTTCGGCTTCCAGAATGCCCATGCGTTCGAGGATCAGATCGGCTACGTCGACCTCTTCAAACAGCTCGGCGTGGGCATCGTGCAGCTGTGCTACAACACCCAGAATTTGGTCGGTACCGGCTGCTACGAGCGCGACGGCGGGCTGTCCGGGTTCGGTCATGAGATCGTCGCCGAGATGAACCGCGTCGGCATGATGTGCGACCTCTCCCACGTCGGCAGCAAGACCAGCGAGGAAGTCATCCTGGCGTCGAGCAAGCCCGTCACCTATTCCCACTGCCTGCCGTCCGGCCTCAAGGAACATCCACGCAACAAGTCCGATGAAGAACTGAAGTTCATCGCCGACCACGGCGGCTTCGTCGGCGTGACCATGTTCGCGCCCTTCCTCGCCAAGGGCATCGACTCGACCGTCGACGATTACGCTGAGGCCATCGAGTACGTGATGAACATCGTCGGCGAGGACGCCATCGGCATCGGCACCGACTTCACCCAGGGCCATGGCCAGGACTTCTTCGAGTGGCTGACCCACGACAAGGGTTACGCCCGCCGCCTGACCAGCTTCGGCAAGATCGTCAACCCGCTGGGCATCCGCACCGTGGGCGAATTCCCCAACCTCACCGAAACCCTGCTCAAGCGCGGCATGCCCGAACGCACGGTACGCAAGGTGATGGGCGAAAACTGGGTAAGGGTGCTGGCAGACGTCTGGGGCGAGTAACCGCCCAGGGCCTTCTCGGACCATTCCCTCGCCCCTCTGGGGAGAGGGCAGAAGCAGCCCGCAGATTCGTAGGGTGGATGACGCTCTTTCATCCACCAACCACCATCACGGTGGATGGATAAAGCGCCATCCACCCTACGTCCGACCTGATTTGGAGTTTATCTACATGTCCACCCACGCACCCGAAATGCCCATCCAGGTCGACGATGAAACCGGCGTCTGGACCACCGACGCCCTGCCGATGCTGTATGTGCCGCGGCACTTCTTCGTCAACAACCACATCGGCATCGAGGAGGTACTCGGCGCCGAGGCCTATGCCGAGATTCTCTACAAGGCGGGCTACAAATCAGCCTGGCACTGGTGCGAGAAGGAAGCCGAATGCCACGGGCTGGTCGGCGTAGAAGTCTTCGAGCATTACATGAAGCGCATCTCCCAGCGCGGCTGGGGCCTGTTCGACGTCGAAGAGCTGGACCTGGACAAGGGCGCCGCTCAGGTGCGCCTGCGCCACTCGGCCTTCGTCTACGTCTACGGCAAGGTCAACCGCAAAGTCGACTACATGTTCACCGGCTGGTTCTCCGGCGCCCTGGATCAGATCCTCGCCGCCAAGGGCAGCCCGATCCGCACGGTCACCGTTCAGCAGTACAGCGGTGCCGAGGACGGCCACGACGATGGCCTGTTCGTTACCCGGCCTGCGTAGGGCGAATAACGGCGCAGCCTTATCCACCGCGACGACGGTCTCCGGGTGAGTGCCTTCTGACATTCGCCCCGTAGAAACACCAAGCGCACGATCCTGAGCGCGCAGTAGCCGAATCGAGGAGAAGGTCATGGCCTTCGAAGCAATGTTCCAGCCGATCCAGATCGGCAAGCTGACCATCCGCAACCGCGTGCTCAGCACCGCCCATGCCGAGGTCTATGCCACCGATGGCGGCATGACCACCGAGCGATACGTGAAGTACTACGAGGAGAAGGCCAAGGGCGGCATCGGCCTGGCCATCTGCGGCGGCTCCTCGATGGTGGCGATCGACAGCCCACAGCAGTGGTGGAGCTCGGTGAACCTGGCCACCGACCGGATCATTCCGCACTTCCAGAATCTAGCCGACGCCATGCACAAGCATGGCGCCAAGATCATGATCCAGATTACCCACATGGGCCGTCGCTCACGCTGGGATGGCTACCATTGGCCAACCCTGATGTCGCCGTCCGGTATCCGCGAGCCGGTGCACCGCGCTACCTGCAAGACCATCGAGCCGGAAGAGATCTGGCGCGTGATCGGCAACTACGCCCAGGCCGCGCGCCGAGCCAAAGAAGGCGGCCTCGATGGCATCGAGCTGTCCGCCGTGCACCAGCACATGATCGATCAGTTCTGGTCGCCCCGGGTCAACAAGCGTACCGATGAATGGGGCGGCAGCTTCGAGGGGCGGATGAAATTCGGCCTCGAAGTGCTCAAGGCGGTGCGCGCCGAAGTCGGCCCGGATTTCCGCGTCGGCATGCGCATCTGCGGCGACGAGTTCCACCCGGACGGCCTGTCTCAGGAAGACATGAAAGAGATCGCCAAGTACTACGACGCCACCGGCATGATCGATTTCATCGGTGTGGTCGGTTCGGGTTGCGATACCCACAACACCCTGGCCAACGTGATCCCCAACATGAGCTACCCGCCAGAGCCCTTTCTGCATCTGGCGGCCGGCATCAAGGAAGTGGTCAAGGTGCCGGTGCTGCACGCGCAGAACATCAAGGATCCGAACCAGGCCACGCGCATCCTCGAGGGCGGCTACGTGGACATGGTCGGCATGACCCGCGCTCACATCGCCGACCCGCACCTGATCGCCAAGATCAAGATGGGCCAGGTGGAGCAGATCAAGCAGTGCGTGGGCGCCAACTACTGCATCGACCGCCAGTATCAGGGGCTGGACGTGCTCTGCATCCAGAACGCCGCCACCAGCCGGGAATACATGGGCCTGCCGCACACCATCGAGAAGACCAACGGCCCCAGGCGCAAGGTGGTAATCGTCGGCGGTGGCCCGGCCGGTATGGAGGCGGCGCGCGTCGCCGCTGAGCGTGGTCACGACGTCACCCTGTTCGAGAAGAAGGACAGCCTCGGCGGGCAGATCAGCCTCGCCGCCAAGGCGCCACAGCGTGACCAGATGGCCGGTATCACCCGCTGGTTCCAGCTCGAACTGGCTCGCCTGAACATCGATTTACGCCTGGGCACCGGTGCGGATGTCGATACCGTTCTCGACCTGCGGCCGGACATCGTGGTGCTGGCCAACGGCGGCCATCCGTTCATCGAACAGAACGAACACTGGGGTGCGGATGACGGCCTGGTGGTCAGCAGCTGGGACGTGCTCGACGGCAAGGTAGCGCCCGGCAACAACGTACTGGTGTACGACACCATTTGCGAATTCACCGGCATGTCGGTGGCCGACTTCATCGCCGAGAAAGGCGCCAAGGTGGAGATCGTCACCGATGACATCAAGCCCGGCGTGGCCATCGGCGGCTCCAGTTTCCCCACCTACTACCGCAGCCTCTACCCCAAGGAGGTGATCATGACCGGCGACCTGATGCTGGAGAAGGTCTACCGCGAGGGCGACAAGCTGGTGGCGGTGGAGT
Organism: Pseudomonas sp.; assembly: GCA_003527165.1. Classification (GTDB taxonomy): domain Bacteria; phylum Pseudomonadota; class Gammaproteobacteria; order Pseudomonadales; family Pseudomonadaceae; genus Stutzerimonas. Next base: position 792 of record DPSI01000165.1, on the reverse strand, counting down.
TTTCGCTGCACGCCGGGCGGCATTACCATTTCTGGTTCCCGGTCTATGAGCCGGGGCTGGCGCGGTGTTCGCCGGGCATACTGTTGAGCATGGACACGATGCGGCTGGCCTCGGCCGAGGGGTTCCGCGTGTTCGACTTCGGGTTCGAGGGCGAGCCCTACAAGAAGTATTTCGTCAACGCCCGCCAGACGGTGCGCGAGGCCGTGGTGCTGAAGCCGGGGCTGAGCCAGGCGCTGGGCGACATGGCCTTGGGCGCGCTGGCCCAGGCGGGCGAGCGGGGCGAGAAGGTGCGAACCTCGCTGCGTCGCCGCTGGGCCACCATCGAGGCGTGCGAGCCGACGTCGGCCGGACGGCTGAAAGGCACGGCGGTCGCGGCGCGTGCGATGGCGCAGAAACTGGCCGCCCGCAAGAAGACGCCCGCGCGCGTCGCCCATGCGTGAAGGAGAGGCTGTCATGACCGAACGCCGCACCCGCTATCCCGGCCCGATCACCGAGGCCAGGGATCATCCGCATATGCTGGTTGCGCAGGGTTTCGCCGAGGACGCGGCCCTGGCGGCGGTGCTGGACCGCTATCCGGCCGACTTGTTCGACATCAATCTGTACGACTTCGACGACGCGGGGCAGGTGTCGCTGCGCACCGGCGCGCGCGGGCGGCTGTCGGGAGAGGACCTGCTGGAGGCGATCAAACAGGGCCGGCTGTGGGTCAATCTGCGCGAGGTCGAACGCGGCTGGCCCGAACTGTGGGCGGCGGCGATGAAGGATTTCGCGGCGATCCAGGCGACCTATCCGGGG
>DPSI01000037.1 GCA_003527165.1 Pseudomonas sp. | reverse complement strand
CGGAATCATGCTCGACCATGCGACGGGGATCGTCATCGGTGAAACCGCTGAGGTGGGCGACGACGTATCCATCCTGCAGGGCGTGACCCTTGGCGGCACAGGGAAGGAGAGCGGCGATCGCCATCCGAAGGTGCGCAGCGGGGTGATGATTGGCGCGGGCGCGAAAATCCTGGGCAATATCGAAATTGGCGAGGGCGCCAAGGTCGGCGCCGGCAGCATCGTGCTGCACCCTGTTCCGCCACACACCACCGTGGTGGGAAACCCGGCTCGCCAAGCCGGCAAGCCGAGGCATGCACGACCGGCTCTGGGTATGGACCAATCGTTCGACGAGGAAGACTGAGCGATCAGCGCTTCTTGTCGCGGCGCTTCTTCTCGGCCTTCTTGTGGTGCGACATGAGGCGACGCTTCTTGTTGACCTGGCGATCGGTGAGGGTGTTCTTCTTGCCCTCATAAGGGTTTTCCCCGCCCTTGTACTCGATGCGGATGGGCGTGCCCACCAACTTCAGCACGCGCCGGTAGGTGTTCTCCAGATAGCGCGTGTAGGATTTGGGAATCGATTCGACCTGGTTGCCATGAATCACGATTAGCGGCGGGTTGGCGCCCCCCAGGTGTGCATAGCGCAGCTTGATTCGGCGACTGGCGACCATTGGCGGCGCATGCTCGCGTACCGCGTCCTCGAGAATTTGCGTCAGGCGACTGGTAGGCCAGCGCGTAACGGCTGAGGTAAACGAAGCCTGCACCGACTTGTACAGATTGCCCACGCCGGTACCGTGCTTGGCGGAAATGAAATGGATGTCGGCAAACTCGACGAAGAATAGCCGGCGCTCCAGCTCGGTCTTCACATAGTCACGCTCGCTCGGCTCCATGCCGTCCCACTTGTTCAGCGCGATCACCAGCGCCCGGCCGCTGTCGAGAACGAAGCCGAGCAGGTTGAGATCGTGTTCGACTACGCCTTCACGCGCATCCATGACGAAGATCACCACGTTGGCGTCCTGGATCGCCTGCAGCGTCTTGACCACGGAGAATTTTTCCACCGCCTCGAAGATCTTGCCGCGACGACGAACGCCGGCGGTGTCGATCAGCGTATATTTTTCGTCGCCGCGCTCGAACGGAATATAAATACTGTCACGAGTGGTACCGGCCTGGTCGTAGACGATGACCCGTTCTTCACCGAGCATGCGGTTGACCAGGGTCGACTTGCCCACATTGGGTCGGCCAATGATGGCGATCTTGATGCCGTCTTTTTCGCTCGGCCCGGGGATGCGCTTGAGCTCCTGGCCTTCGGCAACCAACTCGCCCTCTTCGCCCTCGCCTTGCGCTTCTTCTGCGTTGTCCTTGGGAAACGCGCCGAGTGCCTGCTCCAGCATATGACTGATACCGCGACCATGGGCGGCGGCGATCGGCAAGGCATCGCCCAGGCCCAGCGGGCTGAACTCGGCTCGCGCGATGTCCGGATCGATGCTGTCGACCTTGTTCGCCACCAGGAAGTGGCGCTTGTTCATCTTGCGCAGGTGCTCGGCGATCATTTGGTCACCCGGCGTCATACCGGCGCGCGCGTCGACCATGAACATCACCGCATCGGCTTCCTCCATGGCTTGCAGCGACTGCTCGGCCATCTTGGCATCGATGCCCTCCTCGTCTCCGGTCAGACCGCCGGTGTCGATGACGATATAGGTACGGCCCTGCCATTTGGCCTCACCGTATTGGCGATCTCGGGTCAGACCTGCGTATTCCGCAACGATCGCGTCACGACTCTTGGTCAGACGATTAAAGAGGGTGGATTTGCCAACGTTCGGGCGGCCCACCAGGGCGATTACGGGAACCATACGGCTCTCCACTGCGATATTTCAGAAAACACAAAGGCCGCTGCAAGGCAGCGGCCAACATTAAGCGCTCCGCCTGGACGGAACAGGACGAACGAGGTGACGCCGTCAGTCCGCCTGGCGAATGGTCAACGCGACCAGTTTGCCGTCGTTACCGTAGGCATACAGCCAGTCACCTTCGACGACCGGGCGGGCACGCACCCCGGCGCTGTCGATACGCGTCCGGGCAACGAAGCGACCATCGACCTGACTCAGGAAATGCAGATAGCCCTCCTTGTCACCCACCACGACGGAGCTGGAGAAAACCGCCGGTGCGGAAAGCTGTCGACGCAGCAGCGAATCATTGCTCCATAGTACGGTAGTTGATCGCTCATCGATGCCGACGACCGTTCCATCGGCCTGGCTTACGTAGACGCTTCCGTACCCCAGCGCAACACCGGTTGCCGTCGAGGCATCGCGCTGCCAGAGAATCCGGCCGCTCTCCAGATCCAGCGCGGCGGCGCGTCCTTGAAAGGAGGCGACATACAAGGTCCCGCCTGAGAGCAACAGGCCACCGTCGATATCGACGACGCGCTCGAGCTCGGAACGGCCTTGCGGAATGGCGACACGCTGCTCCCAGATCGGCAGGCCGCGGCGGGTATCCAGCGCCACGACCTTGCCGCTGGAAAGACCGGCGATCGCCAGCTGATTGGTCAGTAGCGGTGCTCCGGTGCCCCGCAGGGTCAGCACCGCTGGGGAGCTTTCGTAGCTCCAGCGCTGCTCGCCGGTATCGATTTCCAGCGCAATGACGCGGTCATCCTGGGTCTGAACCACCACGACGTCGCCGTTGACGGCGGGCGCGGCGAGGACCTCACTGCTAACCTGGCTGCGCCAGCGCTCTTCACCGGTCGAGACGTCCAGCGCCAGCACTTCGCCACGCAAGGTACCGACCAGAACCAGACCGTAGCCAGCCCCAACCGCACCCGAGATCGGCACCTCGAGATCGTTCTTCCAGTTGACCTTGCCGGTCATGCGATCCATCGCCACTACCCGCCCTTCGACATCGGCGGCGAATATCTCGTTGCCGTAGACGACAGGCGTCAGAAGGTTATAAGTCTCGCCCTGGCCCTCGCCAATCGAGCGGCTCCATTCCTCGTTCAGTTGTATCTCGGCGTCGAACTTGACCAGTTCGGCGGGTTCGGGTTCTTTCTTGTCATTGCTGCTGCAACCAGCAGCCAGAACGGCCAGGGTCAGCAGTGCTGCAGTTTTCCAACGCATCAATTCACGCCTCTCCACGAGCCAGATCGTCCAGTTTCAGCTGTAGGCCACCGATAGCAGCATCCTGCGACAGCGATTCTTTTGCCTTGGAATAGGCTGCGTGGGCCTCGTCAAGGCGCCCCAGCTTGACCAGCAGATCGCCACGCAACTCTTCGCGACTGGCCGCGAACGCTTCGACAGCCTCGCCTTTCAGCAGTGCGAGCCCTTCTTCAGCCTTGTCCTGCGCCGCCAGAATACGGGCCAGGCGTTGGCGTGCCAGTTCTTCGAGCGTCTTGTCGGCGGGCTTGTCCAGCACACTTTGCAGCTCTGCCGCGGCCTCATCGAGACGACCGGACTCCACCGCCACCTTGGCAACGAAGAGACTGCCGTACTGAGCGTAATGCGAACCGGCGAATTCCTTCTGCAGCAGCTTGCCCAGACGCGAAACCTCAGCGGTATCTACCGCCCCTTCCTCCAGCGCGGCATTCAATAGCTGCTGATAAACGGTCGAGGCGCTCTGCGCCTGATTGAGCTGGTGCTTCTGCCAGAACTGCCAGCCAAACACCAGCACCAAAGCGAGTGCGCCCCCCAGCAGCAGGGGTTTGCCGTTACGCTGCCACCACTCCTTGATTTGCGCCAGCTGTTCTTCTTCGGTACCCGAGGTCACACTGTCACTCCTTACATTCGCTGAATTCAGACCTGTCCGATCAAGCCAGACAGGCGGCCAGACGCTCGGGTAGAGCATCCCAGGCAATGCTTTGTTGCTCGCTGCCGTCGCGCAACGGCTTGCAACCTACCACGCGCTCAGCCAGTTCGTCGTCACCCAGAATCAGCGCGAAACGGGCACCGCTCTTGTCAGCCTTCTTGAACTGGCTCTTGAAACTACCACCGCCAGCGTTGACCAGCAGGCGAAGACCCGGCAAGGCGTCACGAAGTCGTTCCGCCAGCGCCAGCGCTGCCAGCTCGGCCGCCTCGCCAAAGGCGCAAATGAATACGTGCGCCGGCTGGTTGAGTGCTTCGGGAACCAGTTCGAGCGTTTCCAGCAGCAGCACCAGGCGTTCAATGCCCATGGCGAAGCCCACACCCGGCGTTGGCTTGCCGCCGAACTGGCTGACTAGACCGTCATAGCGGCCACCGGCACACACGGTACCTTGCGAGCCCAGCTTGTCGGTCACCCACTCGAACACGGTGCGGCCGTAATAGTCCAGGCCACGAACGAGCTTCGGGTTGATCTGATAGGCAATTCCCGCCGCTTCGAGACGAGCCTTGAGGCCTTCGAAATGGGCACGCGATTCGTCGTCGAGGTAGTCGTGCAGGGTCGGCGCATCGGCTAGCAGCGCCTGGGTCTGGGCATTCTTGCTGTCTAGAATACGCAGGGGGTTGCTGGTCAGGCGACGCTGGCTGTCTTCGTCGAGGTGCTCGAAATGCTGCTGCAGATAAGCGACCAGGGCGTCCCGATAGGTCGCGCGCGCCTCGCTCGAGCCCAGGCTGTTCAGCTGCAGCGTTACCGCGTCGGACATGCCGAGCTTCTTCCAAAGTCGGGCGGTGAGCACGATCAGCTCGGCGTCGACGTCGGGTCCAGGCTGATTGAACACCTCCACGCCAATCTGGTGGAACTGACGGTAGCGTCCCTTCTGCGGCTTCTCGTAGCGGAACATCGGGCCGGTATACCAGAGCTTCTGCACTTGGCCGCCTCCGGTCATGCCATGTTCGAGCACGGCACGGACGCAGCCGGCGGTCCCTTCTGGCCGCAACGTCAGCGACTCTTCGTTACGGTCGAGGAAGGTATACATTTCCTTGTCGACCACATCGGTTCCCTCGCCAATGCCGCGGGCGAACAGGTCAGTAAATTCGAGAATCGGCAGGCGGATCTCGCTGTAGCCATAGCTGTCGAGCAACTGCGCGAAAATCGTTTCCAGGTAGCGCCAGACCGGTGTTTGTGCCGGCAGGATATCGTTCATGCCACGGATGGCTTGCAGGGACTTGCTCAATTCTGTTCCTTAAATCAGCTGCGCACGATCAGCGCGGCATCGGCTTCGGCCTTCTCGGTGGCCTTGCGACGAATCAGCTGTTCCAATTCATCGACCAGATTTTCATTGTTCAGCTTCTGCGCCGGCTTGCCGTCGATATAGATGAGGTTGTTCGGAGTGCCACCCGTCAGGCCGATATGCGCCTCCTTGGCTTCTCCTGGGCCGTTGACGACACAACCGATCACGGCCACATCCATCGGCACCAGCAAATCGTCGAGCCGCCCTTCAAGCTCGTTCATGGTTTTGACCACGTCGAAGTTCTGTCGCGAGCAGCTCGGGCAGGCGATGAAGTTGATCCCGCGCGAACGCAGACGCAACGATTTCAGGATGTCGAAACCGACCTTGATTTCTTCCACCGGATCGGCCGCCAGCGAGATACGGATGGTGTCGCCGATGCCTTCGGCCAGCAGCATGCCCAGCCCCACCGCCGACTTCACCGTACCCGAGCGCAGGCCACCCGCTTCGGTGATTCCCAGGTGCAGCGGCTGCTCGATCTTTTCGGCCAACAACCGATACGCAGCGACCGCCATGAACACATCGGACGCCTTCACGCTGACCTTGAAGTCCGGAAAGTTCAATCGATCCAGGTGCTCTACATGGCGCAGCGCGGATTCCACCAACGCCTCGGGGGTGGGCTCGCCGTACTTCTTCTGAAGATCCTTTTCCAGCGAGCCGGCGTTGACGCCAATACGGATCGGAATTCCCCGATCGCGGGCGGCTTCGACAACGGCACGGACCCGATCTTCGCGACCAATGTTACCTGGGTTGATGCGCAGACAATCGACACCGAGTTCGGCGACGCGCAGGGCTATCTGATAGTCGAAATGAATGTCGGCCACCAGCGGCAGACGGGCGCGCTGCTTGATCTCGCCGAACGCCTCAGCTGCCTCCATGGAAGGCACCGACACGCGAACGATATCGGCGCCGGCATTCTGCAATCGCTCGATCTGCGCGACGGTCGCGTCGACGTCACAGGTTTCGGTATTGGTCATGCTTTGAACGGCGATAGGCGCATCGCCACCGACCGGTACACCACCTACCCAGATCTTTCGGGTGTGGCGCCGTTTGATGGGGGACTCACTATGCATGATTACTGTCCGAGCTTGAGGCGCGCAGTTTCGCCACGCGTTTTGCCAGAAAGACTGACGGCTTCGCCGTTGTAGCTGACTTGCACACCGGAGGCGAAACCCAGATGCAGGTCGAGTGGGGTTTTGCCGACCAGGGTGCGACTGCTACCGGCTTTCGCCAGTCCGCTGTAGAGCACTTTGCCGTCCGCGTCGGTTACCCGCGTCCAGCAATCGGCGGTGTAATCCAGTGTCAGGCGCCCCTCTCCCGCTGCGACAGCCTCCGCTTCAGCTACCGACTCCGCGCTAGCATCTGCCTCTGGAGCAGCGGTCGGTGCCGCCCTGGAAGCTG
>DPSI01000210.1 GCA_003527165.1 Pseudomonas sp. | reverse complement strand
ATGCTGCCCGCCTGGCTGGGTTGGGAGCAGGCGCTGCAGGCTGCGCTGGAGCGCGGTGAGGGCGATCGGTTGAGTCACATGCGTCAACATTGGCCATTTTTTAGCACGCGGATCGATATGCTCGAGATGGTCCTGGCAAAAGCCGACGCGGACATTGCCAGGCGCTATGACGAGCGCCTGGTCACCGCACCACTGCAGCCGCTCGGTCGCGATTTGCGTGACAGATTGTCGCAGGCGGTGGAGGCGGCGCTCAGGCTGACCGGTCAGTCCGAACTGCTGGCGCACAGCCCGGAGACCCTTGAGGCCTTCAGCTTGCGCAACACCTATCTGGATCCCTTGCACCTGATGCAGACCGAGCTGCTGGCTCGATCACGGCGACAACAGAACCCGGCGGAAAGCCCTCTGGAACAAGCTCTGCTGGTCAGCGTGGCGGGCATCGCGGCGGGGCTGCGCAACACCGGCTGAGTTTCGATAAGGCGATTGTGGTGCGCCGAGCTACTGTCATCGTGAGTGGTCGGTGTCGTTTTTCCGTCTCCGCGCCCCTGGCAGATCGTCCTCCAGTGGTGCAGTGACGGCCGCTTGTCTGCGTCTCGTGCGCTGTGTATCGTGTTCAACCTTTTGTCGCATGGCGGCAAACCAGATTTTTTGATTCGCCAGAGGTAAGGGGTTGCAGACCATCGATCCTGGCGGCATCCCTTTGCAAACTTGAGGACTCATCCATGCGCGTGATTCTGCTGGGAGCGCCCGGTGCCGGGAAAGGTACACAGGCACGCTTCATTACCGAGAAGTTCGCCATCCCGCAAATTTCCACTGGCGACATGTTGCGTGCAGCGGTCAAGGCCGGCTCGCCGCTGGGCCTGCAGGTCAAGGACGTCATGGACAGCGGTGGTCTGGTGTCCGATGAAATCATCATCGCGCTTATCCAGGAGCGTCTGCAGCAGGCCGACTGCGCCAACGGCTTCCTCTTCGATGGCTTCCCGCGCACCATTCCGCAAGCCGAAGCGCTGCGTGATGCCGGCGTGAAGCTGGACCATGTGCTGGAGATCGCCGTGGACGACGAAGAGATCGTCGGTCGTCTGTCCGGCCGCCGTGTGCATCCGGCCTCCGGTCGCGTCTATCACACCGAGCACAACCCGCCGAAAGTGGCCGGCGTGGATGATGTCACTGGTGAGGAACTGATTCAGCGCAAGGACGATCTGGAAGAAACCGTTCGCCACCGTCTGGCGGTCTATCATTCGCAGACCAAGCCGCTGGTGGCCTTCTACCAGAACCTCGAAGCCGTCGAAGGCACGCCCAAGTGCAGCCGCGTCGAGGGTGTCGGCTCGGTGGAGGACATCACTGCCAAGGTAATGGCTGCGCTCAGCTAAAGCAGCGTTCGAAGCCTGAAGCCTGAAGCCACGCTTGACGGCTTCGGGTGTAGCCACTGCACTAGCCAGCTTCCAACTTCCAGCTTCCAGCTTCCAGCTTCCAGCTTCCAGCTTCCAGCTTCCGCCTGTCTTATACCTTCCCGACTCTTGCGACCCACCATGTCCACTCTGCTTGCCCTCGATACCGCCACCGAAGCCTGCTCCGTCGCGCTGTTGCATGATGGCCGCGTGCTGAGCCATTACGAGGTGATCCCACGGCTGCATGCGCAACGGCTCCTGCCGATGATCCAGACCCTGCTGGCCGAGGCGGGCGTTGCCCTGTCGGCAGTCGATGCTCTGGCATTCGGCCGCGGGCCCGGCGCCTTCACTGGCGTGCGTATCGCGGTCGGCGTGGTGCAGGGCCTGGCGTTCGCGTTGGAGCGTCCAGTACTGCCGGTCTCGACCCTGGCGACCATCGCCCAGCGGGCGCACCGAGAACAGGGTGTGGAGCAAGTGGCGGTGGCCATCGACGCGCGGATGGATGAGGTTTACTGGGGTTGCTATCGCATGCACGAGGGCGAGATGCAGCTGGCGGGTATCGAGGCCGTGTTGCCGCCGGAACAGGTACAGCTGCCGCGTGGCAGCGCCGGCAACTGGTTCGCTGCCGGCACAGGCTGGCGCTACGGCGAGCGGCTCGCGGTACAGCCTGCTGCGGTCGATGCCATGCTGCTGCCACATGCCGAAGACCTGTTGCGTCTGGCGACTTATGGCTGGCAACGAGGGGAAGCGGTGGAAGCCGATCTGGCCCAGCCGATCTACCTGCGCGACAACGTCGCTACCCCGAAGGCCGCTCGGTGACAGGCGGCATTGCCAATTCCGGGGCGGCTCGTTAGAGTCGGCGAACTTGAACAGGTGAATGATGCGCCTAAACGGTCTCGCCCCCTCCGCCTATCCCATCGAACGTCCTGCCCAGCGCGGCGGTGCGCCGGTACCCTATCGCGAAAGTGAAAGGGCCGCAGAGCAGGCGCGCGAGTCGATCGTAACGCCGTCGAGCCAGGCCGACTCCACCTACGAACACCTCTCCCAACGCAACCGCAGCGAGTCAACCGACTATGCCTCGGTCATCTCCGGCGATTTCATGCCGGCGCGCTTCGAAGCCATGATGGAGCGGCCTCTGACCAGCCGTGCCACCCAGGCGCTGCAGAGCTACGGCACCACTGCGAGCTTCACTGCCGGCCTCGATGCTCACGAAGTGCTCGGTCTGGATCTCTACGCCTGAGGCGTAACGAACCGCGCTTGAAGCTGCCCTATTTTCTCGGTTGCCCCTCTTGGAACGAGGCGGACTGGCGCGGATCGCTTTATTCACCTGGATTGCCCGCGACCGAGTTCCTCGCGCGTTACTGCTCGGTCTTCAACGCCGTCGAGGGCAACACAACGCTCTATGCCTGGCCGTCCGCGGCGAAAGTTGAACGCTGGGCGGCGTTGATGCCGCAAGGGTTTCGCTTCTGCGCCAAGTTGCCGCGTGAGATCAGCCAGGCGTCGGATCTTCGCGACGTACTGCACCTGGCCCTGTCGTTCCGCTCGTTGCTGGCACCGCTGGGGCAGCGGGTCAGTCCGTTCTGGCTGCAACTGCCCGCCACTTTTGGGCCGGCTCGCCTCGGCGAACTGAACCTGCTGATCGACACGCTGGACCGGCCGCTGGCGGTGGAAGTGCGCCATCGTGCTTTCTTCGCCAGAGGTGAGGAGGAACGTGCACTGAACCGGTTGCTGCATGGGCGGGGCGTGGAGCGTATCTGCATGGATACCCGCGCACTGTTCAGCTGCCAATCGCGCGATCCGGCGTTGTTGCACGCGCAGAGCAAGAAGCCGCGGCTGCCGGTGCGACCGGCGGCCTTCAGCGAGTCCCCGCAGCTACGCTTCATCGGGCATCCCGAGCTGGAGGCAAACGATCGCTTCCTCGCGCCCTGGCTGGAGAAGGTGGCCGGCTGGATCGAGGCGGGCACGCGTCCGCATGTCTTCCTGCACACCCCCGACAACCGGCTGGCGCCCGATCTGGCCATGCGTTTTCACGAGCAGCTCAGCGAACGATTGCCAGGCCTGCCGCCGCTGGCCGTGGCGCCCATGCAGAGCGAGTCGCAGCCTGTCACTGTTGAGTAGTGATAGCTGCTCGTGACGTACCGGTAGCGGACGCTGCTGCAACCTTGGCGTGCCGCCGTTGCCAAATCGGCATGACTTTCGGCCGTTTTTTCCTGTTGCTGCTGCTCGCGCTGGGCGGGTTCGTTTACGCGGTATGGCGCGGTCACGTCGACGTCCCGCCGAAGTGGAATCCCTGGGCGCCACTGGACATCCGTGAGGCGCCGAACCTGCTAACGTCCTTCAAGTTGCAGCGCCTGCAACAAGACCGCGCGCTTTGCGAGCAGGCGCTAATGACCTCCGATCTGACCTACGTGGCGGTGCCCGACAGCACACCGCAACCCGGCTGTCCGGTCGAAAACGCCGTGCGCGTCACCGGCTCTGCGGTGCGCTTCAATGGCGCGTTTCTGGCGACCTGCCCGCTGGCCGCGGCCTACGCCCTGTTCGAGCGGCATGGTCTGCAACCTGCCGCGCAGCAGGTGTTCGGCCAGCCGGTAGTGCGCGTCGACCACTTTGGCAGTTTCGCCTGTCGCAATATCGCGCGCAGCAACCGGCGCAGTCAGCACGCCTCGGCCAATGCGCTGGATCTGGCCGGGTTCAGACTGCGGGACGGCACGCGGATTACCGTCGCTCGCGATTGGAAGGGCGACGACGACAAGGCGCGCTTCCTGCGCCAGGTCAAGGCCGCCGCCTGTGATGCATTCAAGATCACCTTGAGCCCGGAATACAACGCCGCTCACCACGATCACTTCCATGTGGATATGGGCGGTTTCGGCATGTGCCGCTGAGGCATGCGGGGCTCGGCTCTGGCAGAATGCGGCGTTTTCCGTCCGCGAGCCCCGTATGACTGCCTCATCCCCGCTGGTCCGTGTCGAAGCCCTTGGCTCTCAGTTCACCGAGCGGGCTGGCGCCTGGGCGTCGCGGCTGGGCTTGCCAACGCAAGCGGACGAGGCGGAGTTCGCCCTGCAGCTGGGTGAGGATGGGCTGCAACTCCAGTTGCTCGGTCTGCAGGCGCCGGGGCCCGTGCGGGTGGATTTCGTCGAGGGCGGCGCCGCACATCGTCGTCAATTCGGCGGTGGCAGCGGGCAGATGATTGCCAAGGCGGTGGGCATCCAGTCCGGGATTCGCCCCAGCGTGCTGGACGCCACGGCCGGGCTCGGTCGCGATGCCTTCGTGCTGGCGACGTTGGGCTGCGACATGGTGTTGTTCGAGCGCCAGCCGCTGATAGCCGCGCTGTTGGAGGATGGTCTGGCCCGAGGGCGCGAGGACGCCGAGGTGCGGCCGATCGTCGAGCGCATGCGCTTGTGTCAGGGTAACGCCATCGAGCTGATGGCCCAGTGGCAGGGCGAGCCACCGCAGGTGATCTACCTCGATCCGATGTTTCCGCACCGAGAGAAGAGCGCGCTGGTGAAAAAGGAAATGCGCCTGTTCCGGCCCTTCGTCGGTGATGACCTGGATGCGGGCGCTCTGCTCGAGCAGGCGCTGGCGCTGGCCAGTCACCGCGTGGTGGTGAAACGACCGCGTAAGGCGCCAGCCATCGACGGGCCCAAACCGGGCTACAGCCTGGAGGGCAAATCCAGCCGCTACGACATCTACCCGAAGAAAAAGCTGACCGCCAGCCAGTGACCCTCCGCGGAGGATCGATTCGGTGGTGCCAGTGTTGTGCCCCGCCTGACGATGCGCCGCAACCTTCTGTTACCAAGCCGCGGCAGGCCTTGCGCGCCAGGTGTTTGCGCTACGGTCGCACGCGAAAAGGTTCCGGTTTGATTGACGGCTGCCGTAACCACGGCGTTGCGCTGGCCTTGCTTAATATCGCCAACAGTGGCATTTCTAGATCAGGCCGTTTGTGGGCTGAACGGTGGTTACCTAGATCGCGTAGAAGGAAGAGCATATGCAGATCCAAGTACATAGCGATAACCACATCGAAGGAAGTGCCCGTCTCGTAGACTGGGTCAGCGGCAACGTTGCCGACAAGTTGGATCGGTTCGACGATGAAGTCACCCGCGTCGTGGTGCATCTGAACGATGAGAATGGCGTGAAGGCTGGCGCCCAAGACAAGCGATGCCAGATCGAGGCTCGGCCGAAGGGCCAGCAGCCGGTTTCCGTCACGCACAAAGCCG
>DPSI01000124.1:3480-3741 GCA_003527165.1 Pseudomonas sp. | reverse complement strand
CAGGCTGTCGTGCAGGGCCATGAAATTCTCTGTCAAGTAACCGCCGAAATAGGCCGGGTCGTCGGAATTCACCGTGACCTTCACGCCCTGTTCCAGCAGCTGCAGAATGTTGTGCTGGCTCATGTCATCGAAGACGCAGAGCTTGGTATTCGATAGCGGGCAGACGGTGAGCGGAATCTGCTCGTCGATCAGCCGCTCGATCAGCTTGGGATCTTCGGCAGCGCGAACACCGTGGTCGATGCGGCTGACCTTGAGAAGGTC
>DPSI01000124.1:1514-3260 GCA_003527165.1 Pseudomonas sp. | reverse complement strand
GCAGTCGAAGTTAACCAGCGCTTCCCAGATGTACGCCGGCGGGCCTTCCTCGCCGGCGTGGGCGACGGCGAGGAAGCCTTCGGCACGGGCCTTGGCGAAGACGCGCTCGAACTTGCTCGGCGGGTGACCGACTTCGGAGCTGTCCAGGCCGACCGCGAAAAAGGCATCGCGGAACGGCATCGCCTGCTCCAGGGTCTTGAAGGCGTCGTCTTCGGAGAGATGACGCAGGAAGCTGAGGATCAGACCGCTGCTGATGCCCAGCAGCTCGCGACCATCAGCCAGTGCGCCGCTGATGCCCCGCATCGCCACTTCGAACGGAATGCCGCGGTCGGTATGCGTCTGCGGATCGAAAAAAGGCTCGGTGTGCACCACGTTCTGCGCTTCGCATTTCTGCAGGTAGGCCCAGGTCAGATCGTAGAAATCCTGTTCGGTACGCAGTACGTCGGCGCCGGCGTAGTAGAGATCCAGAAATTCCTGCAGGTTGCCGAAGTTATAGGCGCTGCGCAGCGCATCCACGTTGTCCCAGGGGAGCGCGATCTTGTTACGCTCGGCCAGGCGGAACAGTAGCTCGGGTTCGAGGGAGCCTTCGAGATGCAGGTGAAGCTCGGCTTTGGGCAAGGCGTTGAGCCAGTCGTACATAAGTAAACCCCATCCAGAAAAAATGCCATTCTAACCCTTGCTGATGCCCTTGACCCGAGGGTCAACAAGGCCTCGGCGTGCTTTGGGTCGATCGAAAACGAAAGGTAAGCGGGTCGCTACAAGCTGCGCAAGAAATGACCACTCTCTCGCAAGCGAGAGCCGGCCTGCCGGAGCGTCTTCTTTCCAAAGAATATCCACAGAGTTTTCCACGCAATCTGCGTATAAGCGAAGCCAGATGGGTGGCCTTTTGATGTTACTGCGTACGAGAGCGTTCGCTCGGGCAAAAAAGCTTGCAAATCAATAGGTTTTGCGTTCGCCCTGCAGGTTTCGGAGGAAATGGTTAAAAAATGGCCGCTTGTCGCAAAGGCGCGTCACTGCTGGGCTCGGAAACTTGTTCCCGAGGTTATCCACAGGGACATGCACATCAATAGCGGAAAGTTTCACGCGCCAAAAAACCATCTCGAACCGGGACGACATGACTTTAGGGCGGCCCGGGTACGAAAAGTGTCCGCGCTGATTGGCTGTTCAACGGGCCGAGGCGGTTCAGGCGTACAGTGAGCGCAGCGTGCTGCGACCACGACTGATGTCGGCGAGCGTTTGCAGCAGTCGTGATCGTTGGTCGGGCGGCAACGCCAGCACCAGCTCGGCACCCTCGGTATCGAAGGTCTCGCTTTCAATCAGAGCCTCGAAGTCGCTCAGGCGTGCCTTGAGCAGCGCCAGTTCAGCGAAGCGGCAATGGCAGCTGTAGCGGTTTCGTCTCACCAGTTCGATGCGGTCGCCTGCCTGCAGGCACTTCGCGGTCGACCCTCCGTAGGCGCGGGCCAGGCCGCCAGTACCAAGCTGAATGCCGCCAAACCAGCGAATCACCACCACCACGACCCGGTCGCAATCCTGGCCCTCAATGGCGGTGAGCATCGGTCGGCCAGCGGTTCCGCCCGGCTCGCCGTCATCGCTGAAGCGATACTGATTGCCAATCTTCCACGCCCAGCAGTTATGCGTGGCCGTGCTGTCGCTGACGGCCTGGATGAATGCCTGGGCATCCTCCGGCGTGGCGATCGGAGCGGCCTTGGCGATAAAGCGACTCTTGCGAATCAGTTCCTGATCGTG
>DPSI01000124.1:0-1384 GCA_003527165.1 Pseudomonas sp. | reverse complement strand
CAGTTCCTGATGGTCGCAAGGCGAGGCGAGGGTAAAAGGCATGGGCGTGACGAGAGGGCAGAGGCGAATGCACGCATTGTAACGGGTCGCAGACCGCTGTGTGCCGCTCCCCGGTGGGTATCCTCCAGCCAAACGGGTGAACTTCCACTGATGATGCGACACACAATTAGGTGCGCCTTGGTCGCCAGTTCGCAATCGAAGCCGTCCGGCGGGAACGGGGCGAGCGCTGAGGTTTCGGGCGCGATGCCGAATCGGTACTCGGGGCTCCTCCTCGCAGAGCCGGATGGGTTCGGCCGGTCCGTTTTACCGCGAAAGCGGCCGAGCAACGGCCCTACGGATTGCGCGGGGCGTGGTCGAGATCAAGCGTTGATGCTTTCGGCGCCCACTGTAACTACCCACTTTGGAGGAACATTCAATGCTCAATTCCAAGTACCAATCCTGTATCGAGGCCTGTTCCAACTGCGCCATCGTATGCGAAACCTGTGCGGCGTCCTGCCTGCGCGAAGACGACGTGAAGATGATGGCCCGCTGCATCGAGCTGGACCGTGACTGCGCCGATCTCTGCGCGCTCGCTGCAGTGTTGATGACCCGCGACAGTGGCCTGGCTAAAGAAATGTGCCGCATCTGTGCACAAGCTTGTCGCGAGTGCGGCGATGAATGCGCCAAACACCAGATGGACCACTGCCAAGCCTGCGCCGAGGCGTGCCGAAAGTGCGCCGAGGAGTGCGAGCAGATGGCGGCCTGATAGCGATATCGCTGGGTCAGAAGGGTCGAGTCGCCACTGCTGCTGCCGGCCCTTTTTATTCAGGCCAGCCAATCCAGCGTCAGGATCAGCCGGCGCTCACCAACCGCAACCTGCGGTGAGCGATGAATGATGCCGGCTCCTTCGTTACCCCGCCATTTCTCTCCCTTGAACAGCGCGACTTCACCTGCGCGGAGTTGCTCGATCCTCAAGGCCTCGGTTGGCTCTGCGCCCGGCGCGCGCAAACGGTGGCGGGGCATCGCGTCTTCCCGGAGCCATTCGCTGCCTGCACCGGCATAAGTAGTGATCAGGCGCAGAGGCACGTGGTCGACATGAAAGCGTGGGCACATGGCTCTATCGAGCGCGCGCAGCCGCAGCCCGATGCGGCGTGCTTCCAGCAAAAAGGCGAACGCACGCACCAGCCAGACGATATCGGCGGCAAACTTGGCGTGCCCATCGATCCTCTGGTAGGCGGCCGCGAGGGACGGCATCTGCACCTCACCGTCGGCATCCGGCTCGATGGTCAGCGATTCGGCCAATGGCTCGCCCAGTGCTAGCAGGGTCTGGGCGAAGTCGGCAATCTGCGGCGGCAACCGGCGCTGCCAAACCGAAAGGTTGACGCCGTCGTTCAGCGCTTCGCCC
>DPSI01000577.1 GCA_003527165.1 Pseudomonas sp. | reverse complement strand
ATCTCAGCACTACATCGTCGAGCTCACTGCCGGCGATGCAGCTGGCAATGGCTGTGGCACGGCCCGGCATGAAAGCTGCGCACTCGAGTGCACTGAAGCCGGCGCGAATCTCGTCGAGAATCCGCATGGGATCTTCATTGCGCGGATTGTCATCGGTCACGACCACGCGATCAGCCAGGCGCTCAGCGACCTGAGCCATCAACGCACGCTTGCCGCGATCACGATCACCGCCACAGCCGAACAGGCACAGCAACTTGCCACGGGTGTGCGGGCGCAGCGCTGTAAGAACCTTTTCCAGGGCGTCGGGCGTATGGGCATAATCAACCACCACCAACGGACGATCACCGCCACCCAAGCGTTGCATGCGGCCGGCAGGACCGTCGATTTCCGGCAGTACGGCGAGGATTTCGTCCAGCGGATAGTTCATTCCCAACAGGGCGCCTATCGCTGCGAGCACGTTGCTGACGTTGAAGCGGCCGAGCAGCGGGCTACGCAGAGAACGTTCGCCCTGGGGAGTCACCAGCCGCGCATGGATTCCGTGATCGTCCAGCCGCGCCTCCGGGCAGTAAAGGTACGCCGAGGCATCGTCCAGACTGTAAGTGATCAGTCGGGATTCCGAGCGTTCTGCCGCGAGGACGCGCCCGAAGGAATCATCCAGATTGATCACTCGGCAGCTGAGCCCGGGCATTTTGAACAGACTGGCCTTGACCTCACCGTAGGCTTCCATGGAGCCGTGATAATCCAGGTGGTCACGAGAAAGATTGGTGAACACAGCTACATCGAACGCCAGCGCGGCGACCCGGCCCTGAGCCAGACCATGAGAGGAGACCTCCATCGCCACGGCACGTGCGCCCTGCTTGCGCAGGTTTGCCAGGTTGGCTTGTACACCGATGGCATCGGGCGTCGTGTGCTGGCCGAGCACCAGCTCTCCATAAAAACCGGTGCCAAGCGTTCCGATGATGCCGCAACGCTCGCCCAGGCGATCCAAGGCCTGGGCGATCAGGTAGGTCACGCTGGTCTTGCCGTTGGTTCCGGTTACGCCAGCCAGATGCAGGCTGCGACTCGGCTCACCATAGAATCGTCCAGCAATTGCGGATAGCTGCTCGGCCAGGCGGCGAACCGGTACCAGCACGGCGCTCGCAGCGGTCATTTCGGCCGCGCCTTCGGCTTCGTAGGCGACGGCCGCCGCGCCGCGGCTAATCGCATCCGCAATATGCACCCGCCCGTCCTGCTGGTGGCCAGGCACAGCCAGGAACAAATCGCCTGGACGCACCTTACGGCTGTCAAGAGTCAGCTCCCGGATCAAGGTGGCGCTGGCCGCCTGAGGCAGCAGCTGATTCAGCGGCATCGGCATCAGATGCGCCCTCCCTTGGCCTTGGTCGTCTCGGCGGTCTGAACATCGGCTGGCGGCGGCAGGTTATCTGGCGCAACGTTCATCAACCGCAACGCACGAGCCGCCACCTTGCCGAATACCGGTGCGGCGACGAGACCACCGAAATAGCCGCCCTCGCTAGGCTCGTCGACTACCACGACAATCGCGATGCGTGGATCGGAGACAGGTGCTACACCGGCGAAGAACGAGCGATAGGCGTGCTGGGTATAACCACCGGTTCCGGAAACCTTCTTCGCCGTGCCGCTCTTGCCGGCAACGTGATACCCCGGCACTTTTGCCCGCGCGCCACCACCGCCTTCTTCCTCGACGACAGACTGCAGCATCCGCAACACGGTGTTGGAAATCCCCTTGTCGATGACCTGCATGCCTTCCTGCGGCTGATCCAAGCGCAGCAGCGACAGGGGTACGTTATTGCCCTCGTTCCCCAGCACTGCATAGGCATGCGCAAGCTGAGCGGCAGTCACCGACAACCCATAGCCGTACGCGAGTGAAGCGGTTTCGGCATCGCGCCATTTGCGGTGGTTGGGCAATGTCCCGACGCGCTCGCCAGGAAAGCCGAGGCCGGTAGGCTGACCGAATCCTGCCTGGTGCATGATGGTATGTACGGGCTCCGGACCGATATCCAGAGCGATCTTGCTGATCCCGACATTGCTGGACTTCATCAGGATACCGGTCAGGTTGAGCATGCCCCCACGCGACACGTCGCGAATGGTGTAACGGCCAATGCGCATCCAGCCCGGCAAGGTATTGACCACCGACTCCGGCTGGTATTTGCCAGTGCCGAGCGCCGCAGCGATGCTGAATGGCTTGACCGTCGAGCCGGGTTCGAACACATCGATCAACGCGCGGTTGCGCATGGCCGAGGGATGCAGGTTGCGACGGTTGTTGGGGTTGTAGGTGGGCTGATTAGCCATGGCGAGAACTTCGCCCGTTTTCACGTCGACCATCACCAGACTGGCTGCCTTGGCGCCGTACTCCTGTACCACCTTGCGCAGCTCGCTGTGCGCCAGATACTGCAAGCGCAGGTCAATGGAAAGTGCCAAGGCCTTGCCGGCCTTGGCATTCTTGGTTACCTGCACATCCTTGATCAGCCGTCCACGGCGGTCCTTGAGCACCTGGCGCTTGCCGGGGACGCCCGCCAACCACTCGTCATATGCCAACTCCAGGCCTTCCCGGCCGCGATCGTCGATATCCGTGAAGCCGACCACGTGCGCGGCAACTTCGCCAGCCGGGTAGAAACGGCGGAACTCTTCCTGCGAATACACGCCCGGAATGTTCAAATCCAGCACACGCTGGCCCTGTTCGGGTGTCAACCCACGCACCAGGTAGGTGAACTCACGCTCGGCTTGCTCCTTGAGACGACGCTGAAGGACGGCAGGCTCCTGCCCCAACGCCGCGGCCAGCTCAGGCCAACGCGCCTGGGCGGCTTGCAGTTCCCGTGGATTGCCCCAGAGCGTGGTGACCGGTGTACTGACTGCCAATGGTTCGCCATGGCGATCGGTGATCAAACCGCGATGCGCCGGGATCGGAATGTGCCGTACGCTGCGTGCGTCACCCTGGTTTTTGAGAAAGCTCTGATCGATCACTTGAAGATCGACGATGCGCCACGCGATGGCGCCTGTCATCAGCGCCAGCAGTGCCAGCACAATGCGAAAACGCCAGGGATAAAGCGCGCCCTGAAGCTTCATGGCGCCACCAGCCTGACATCCGCCGCTTCCGGAATGTGCATCTTCAGTTGTTCGGTAGCCAGCGTCTCGATACGGCTGTGCGCTGTCCAGGTGCTCTGTTCCAGGATCAGGCGACCCCACTCGGCCTGCGCCTTGTCACGCACGCTAAGCTGGCCATACAGTTCATTGAGCAACTGGCGATTCCAGTGAGCGCTATAGGCAACAGCAATCGCCGACAGGAGCACGGCGATGAACAGCACCAGCATCAGCAAGCTGCCGTTGGGCATGGCGCGACGGAGCTGATTCACCGCAGCTTCTCCGCGACGCGCATCACGGCACTGCGTGAACGGGGGTTGGCTTTGACCTCTTCGGCGGACGCGTATTGCGGCTTGCCCAGCAGTTTCAAACGCGGCACGAACTTCTCGGGAATGATCGGCAGGTCGCGCGGTAGAGTGTCGGCCTCGCCTTTGGCTTGACGACGCATGAACTGCTTGACGATGCGGTCTTCAAGCGAGTGAAAGCTGATCACGACCAGCCGGCCGCCGACCTCGAGCGCCTCGAGGGCTGCCTCAAGTCCGACTTCCAGATCGCCGAGTTCGTTGTTGATGAAAATGCGCAGCCCTTGGAAGGCGCGAGTCGCCGGGTTCTTGCCTTTTTCCCAAGCGGGATTGGCAACCGTCAACACCTGAGCGAGATCGGCCGTACGCTCGAAAGGCCGCTCGGCCCGGCGCTGAACCACGGCGCGCGCCATGCGCTTGGCGAAACGTTCCTCACCGTAGTCCTTGAATACCCGAGCGATGTCTTCTTCGCTGGCCGTGGCGATCCACTCGGCGGCACTGATCCCGCGACTGGGGTCCATGCGCATGTCCAGAGGACCGTCGTTGAGGAAGCTGAAGCCGCGCTCGGGGTCATCCAGCTGCGGCGAAGACACGCCGAGGTCTAACAGCACACCGCTCAAGGTGCCGGTCCAGCCGCGCTGAGCCACTTCGGCACCGAGTTCGGCGAAACTTCTTTGCACAACGACAAAGCGGCCATCCTCGGCCGCCAGTGCTTGCCCCGTAGCGATTGCTAGCGGGTCTTTGTCGAAACCTAGCAAACAGCCATCAGGCCCAAGCTGCCGAAGCAGGAGGCGGCTATGCCCTCCACGTCCGAAGGTCCCGTCCAGATAGCGGCCATCCGGACGAACGGCGAGCGCCGCAACGGCTTCGTCGAGCAATACGGTTACATGGCTATAGCTGCTGGTCTGGTTCACAGGATTAGATCACGCAATTCTTCCGGCAAGGCGCCGGGTTGTTTAATGGCCGCCAGGTCCGCATCCGCTTGTGCGTTCCAGTCGTCCTCGTTCCACAGGCTGAACTTGTTCAGCTGACCGACCAGCATGGCCCGCTTGTCCAAGCCCGCGTATTCCCGCAAACGTGGCGGTACAAGCACGCGACCGCTTCCGTCCATCTCCAGATCCACCGCGTTACCGATCAGCAGACGCTGCAGCCGCCGACTCTCTTCGCGCAGGGAGGGCAATTCGCGGAGCTTGGCTTCGATCTGCTCCCATTCCGGAAGGGGGTAGATACAGAGGCAACGATCAACCGCGTCGATCGTGATGATCAACTGCCCCTCGCAGCGCGAAACGAGCTCGTCACGATACCGGCTGGGCATGGCTAGCCGCCCTTTGGCATCGAGACTGATGGCGTTTGCTCCGCGAAACACGGCTGCGCTTCCTCTAAATTAGCTTTCCTTGCCCATAAATACCCACTTCGATCCACTTTCTACCACTTGTGCGCACTATAGAAATGCAGCAGCCCCACCGTCAAGGCGAGCCTGACGGGAAAAACCCTTATGTGACGGGAATTTAGCAACCGAAGCAGGGATGAACGCTAAACCGGAGGGAGTGGCCGAACTGGATATTCAGCAAAGGCAAAGATCTGCACTTCAAAGTTAAAGTACTTTATTAAGAGCAAGAATTTTTTGGACTAAAAAAGGCGGGGCATTTCAGGAGAACGGAGAGTCGATCTGTAAGCCGGGTTCTGTCGAGGACAGTCATTCCTCTACGACAGCCATCACTGACTGCCTCTAGCAACCTACCCGGATCCAGCGCGGGCCACGCCAATGGATCCCTATTTGGTCTTGCTCCAAGTGGGGTTTACCTAGCCACGGACTGTTGCCAGCCGCGCGGTGCGCTCTTACCGCACCTTTTCACCCTTACCGGCACCGAAGCGCTTAGGCGGTTATTTTCTGTGGCACTTTCCGTAGGCTCACGCCTCCCAGGCGTTACCTGGCACTTCGCCCTATGGAGCCCGGACTTTCCTCCCTCCCTTTTTGCGGAACAAAAAGAGACAGCGACTGTCCGATCGACTCTCCGGTGACCAGAGTACTTCGCCGGGCCCATCCCTGCAAGCTGATAGCTACCCGACGGGATATCAGCGGGCCATGAGCGCGCTCATGCAGCGACCGCCTCAGTTTGCATTCTTATCTTGCAAAGCGAGCTGATAGAGCAGGTTCTTTCTCACTCCCGTTATCTCGGCAGCAACCGCCGCCGCGCGCTTGACGGGCAGCTCAGCCAACAGCAAATGCAACACCCGGCGCGCATTCGCATCGACCGCGTCATCACCCTGCGGCGCCTGCCACCCACCAACCACGAGCACGCACTCTCCACGCTGCTGATTGCTGTCGGACTCCACCCAAGCGCGCAGCTCGCCCAGCGGCAACCCCTTGAGCGTTTCGAATGTCTTGGTCAATTCACGCCCCAGCACAGCTGGACGGCCCGGGCCGAATACCACCTCCAGGTCACGAAGAGATTCGAGGATACGATGCGGCGCCTCATAGAAAATCAACGTCCGCGGCTCTTCCCGCAGGTACTCCAGGCGCGCACGACGTGCGACCTGCTTGGCGGGCAGAAAACCCTCGAAGATAAAGCGATCGGATGGCAGACCTGCGGCACAAAGCGCTGTAATGAGGGCACAGGCGCCGGGTAGCGGAACGACCCGAATACCTGCTGAGCGTGCCTGCCTGACCAGATGGTAGCCGGGGTCGGATATCAATGGCGTGCCGGCATCGGATATCAGCGCCACGTCTTCGCCGGCCAGAAGCCGCTTGATGAAACGTCCACCCTCGTCCCGTTCATTGTGCTCGTGACATGCAGCCAGCGGCGTGGCGATACCGAAGTGCTGCAGCAGACGAGCCGAATGACGGGTATCTTCTGCCGCAATCAGCGTTACCTCGGTCAGCACACGCAGCGCCCGTGCGCTGATATCTTCGAGATTTCCGATGGGCGTGGCGACGACATAGAGCGTGCCTGCAGCGGAATTCACATCATCTGATGCAGTCACAGGGCGTACCTCATTGCGTAAAACGCGCATTGTAGCCCGTTTGGCGGCCACGACATCGCCGCCCCAGCAGCGCTTGGGTACAATCCCCCGACACCCGCCAGCGCCTCCAGGAATGATCACATGATGGCTCGCTTTCGCCCGCTCCTTTTCTTATGCATTGCTGCCGTGCTCTCGGCCTGTGCCAGCTCGCCGTCCTCGACATTGGGCGAGCTTCCACGCACCCCGCAGGCATCAACGCAACAGCTACTGAAGGAAGCCGATGCCAGCGACCCAGCCGAGGCCGCCTTGCTGCGACTGTCAGCTGCCGACCAAAGCATGCAGCAGGGCAACCAAGCGCTGGCTCGGCAGATACTCGAGCAGGTCGCCATCGAGCAGTTGAAGCCGGCTCAGCAGATGTTTGCCAGAACCTTGGAAGCAGAACTGGCATTGTCTGACGGTGAACCGCAGCGCGCCCTTCAAGCCCTGCAGCATCCCGCCTTCGAGCGCCTCGCAGAACTGCCCGTAGATCAACAATTGCGCACCCAGCTGGCACGTGCACAGGCACTCGAAGCAAACGGCCAACCCCTCGATGCGGCACGCGAGCGCACCTTCATCGCACCATTGCTGAGCGGCGAAGCGGCCGAGCAGAATCACGAAGCGATCTGGTCGCTCGTATCGAGTCTGTCGGTTGATCAGATGCAACCGACCGCAGACACGGATCTTTCCGGCTGGTTATCGCTGGCAGCAGCCGTGAAGCAAGCCGGCACCATCGGTCAGCAGCAGCGCGCGATCGACGCCTGGACGCAGCAGAACCCTAACCATCCAGCCGCGCGGCGTCTGCCGGA
>DPSI01000576.1 GCA_003527165.1 Pseudomonas sp. | reverse complement strand
CACTCCGGAACTGGCGGAGTCGTTCGGGCAGGCGGGGCGGCCCGGAATCGTCGTCGCTGGAGTCTATCGAGATGGTCCCGCTGAACGCGCCGGTCTGCTGCCAGGCGACCTGATTCTCAGCATCGATGGCCAGCAGGCCAGTGATGGCCGACGCTCGATGAACCAGGTCGCCCGAGCGCAACCTGGCGATGAGATCGATATCGACATCCTGCGCAACGGCAAGCCATTGACGCTGACCGCCGAGGTCGGGATGCGGCCGCTGGTGGAGAAAAGCCCTCAATAGCCGCAAGCAACTCCACGCTGCTCCCGGCCAAGCCAGTTAACCGATGCCTTTCAACGCCTCGAGCAGTGCCTGATTCTGCTCCGGCGTGCCAATGGTGATCCGGAGAAACTGGTCGATTCGCGGCTGCTTGAAGTGTCGCACGATGACGCCCTGCTCTCGCAGCCCGGCAGCGAGTGCGGCGGCGTCGCGCTGCGGATGGCGGGCGAAGATGAAGTTTGCCGCGGAAGGCAGCACCTCGAAGCCCGAACTCTGCATCGCGGCAACAACCACTTCGCGACTGGCGATCACTTGCTGACAGGTCTGCTCGAAATATTCCCGATCTTCGAACGCCGCCGCTGCGCCGGCGATCGCGATGCGGTCCAGCGGGTAGGAGTTGAAGCTGTTCTTGATGCGCTCCAACGCCTCGATCAGATCCGTATGCCCGACGGCCAAACCGACACGCAGCCCCGCCAGCGAGCGGGACTTCGACAGTGTCTGGGTGACCAGCAGGTTCGGGTAGCGATCCACCAGCGCAATGGCCGATGTGCCACCGAAATCGATATAGGCCTCATCCACCAGCACGACTGAATCGGGATTGGCCTGCAACAGCCGCTCGATTGCCTCTAGCGCCAGTAGGCAGCCAGTCGGTGCGTTGGGATTCGGGAATATGATCCCACCGTTTGGCCGGACATAGTCGTCCACGTCGATCTGGAACTGCTGATCCAGCGCAATGGCTTCGAAATCGATGCCATACAGACCGCAATAGACCGGATAGAAGCTGTACGTCACGTCGGGAAATAGCAGCGGCTTGCCGTGCTGAAAGAGGCCGTGGAAGGCGTGGGCGAGCACTTCATCCGACCCGTTCCCGACGAAAACCTGCCCCGGTTGCACATTGTAATAGTCAGCGACCGCGCGCTTGAGGCGATCGCCGTTCGGGTCCGGATACAACCGCAGACTGTCATTGATTTCGGCCTGCATCGCCTTGATCGCCTTTGGCGATGGTCCGTATGGGTTCTCGTTGGTGTTGAGCTTGACCAGGTTTGCAAGCTTCGGCTGCTCACCTGGCACATAGGGCACCAGTTCCTTGACGAAGGAACTCCAGAATTTACTCACTGCCCTTTTCTCCTTCGGTATTCAATCATTGGATCGCTGGAGCTGAACGACAAAGGTGTGGCGTGGCGCCTCGGTGGATGTGAAAAGCGACATCCGCGCTACGTTTGTCGCTACACCGAGCCGCCTTATGCTCGAACCCTTCCAGCTCAACGCCGCTATCGGTCTTACTGCTTTATCCGATATTCGGCACTGCGCGCGTGTGCAGTCAGCGACTCGCCACGCGCCAGCACCGAGGCGATCTTGCCCAGTTCCGACGCGCCCGCGGCCGAGCAATTGATGATCGACGAGCGCTTCTGGAAGTCGTAAACCCCCAGCGGTGACGAGAATCGTGCCGTTCCTGAAGTGGGCAGGACGTGATTCGGACCGGCGCAATAATCGCCCAGCGCCTCAGCCGTGTAGCGCCCCATGAAGATCGCCCCCGCGTGGCGTATCTGCGGTAGCCACTGATCGGGTTCGGCCACGGAGAGTTCAAGGTGCTCGGGCGCGATGCGGTTGGCAACCTCGATCGCCTGCTGCATATCGGCGACTTGAATCAGCGCCCCACGCCCCTGCAGCGAGGCGTGGGCGATCTCGCTACGCTCGAGGCTCGGCAGTAGACGAGCGATGCTTTCGGCGACCCGGTCGAGGAACGCCGCATCCGGGCTGACCAGAATCGATTGCGCATCCTCGTCGTGCTCGGCCTGGGAAAACAGATCCATGGCGATCCAGTCCGGATCGGTCTGGCCATCGCACACCACCAGAATCTCGGACGGCCCGGCGATCATGTCGATCCCGACCTTGCCGAATACGTGGCGCTTGGCTGTGGCGACATAGATATTGCCCGGCCCGACGATCTTATCCACCGGCGGCACGCTTTCAGTGCCATAAGCCAGGGCAGCGACCGCCTGCGCTCCACCGATGGTGAAGACCCGATCGACGCCAGCGATGCAGGCCGCAGCCAGCACCAGCTCGTTGATTTCGCCGCGCGGCGTGGGCACGACCATGACGACTTCCGGCACGCCGGCAACCTTCGCCGGAATGGCATTCATCAATACCGATGAGGGGTATGACGCCTTGCCACCGGGTACGTAGAGCCCTGCGCGATCGAGCGGCGTGACCTTCTGACCGAGCACGGTGCCATCGGCTTCGGTGTAGGTCCAGGAGTCCTGTTTCTGTTTTTCATGATAGCGGCGGACCCGTTCGGCAGCGGCTTCCAGCGCCTGACGCTGGGCTGGGCTGACGCGCGTAAGCGCCTGCTCGAGGCGCTCACGCGGCAGGATCAGGTCGGCCATGGATGCCGCTTCGAGACCATCGAAACGCTGAGTCAGCTCGACCAGCGCCGCATCGCCACGCTCACGCACGGCCTGAATGATTTCCAGCACACGCTGATTGACACCCTCATCGGACACGCTTTCCCAGCTCAACAGGTGATCCAGGTGCCGCGAGAACTCGGGATCAGCGGCATTGAGTCGGCGGATGTCGATGGGAGCGGTCATAACGGGCCTCATGAGAGATGCGTACAAGCTGGTTTTCAGGCGCCCCTAGATTAACAAGCCAGCCGTGCGGGCACCCGAGAATTAGGCGATGACACGGACAGGCGAGCCGGCTGACCAGCAGCCCGGCAGAAGACTCAATCCTGATGCGCTATCGCGCTCTGCAACGCATCGATCAACGCCTGAATTCGCGCGTGCTGCATTTTCATCGAGGCCTTGTTGATCACCAGGCGCGAACTGATCATGGCGATCAGTTCCTGTGGCTCCAGCCCATTGGCACGCAACGTGTTGCCGGTGTCGACGACATCGATGATCTTGTCCGCCAGCCCCACCAGCGGCGCCAGTTCCATTGAACCGTAGAGCTTGATGATATCGACCTGGCGGCCCTGCTCGGCATAGTAGCGTTTGGCGACATTGACGAATTTGGTTGCGACTCGCAACCGCCCCTTGGGCTCGGCAGCACCGACGCGGCCAGCGGTCATCAGCTTGCAGTTGGCGATTTTCAGATCCAGCGGTTCGTACAGCCCCTGCCCGCCGTATTCCAGCAGAACATCTTTCCCCGCCACGCCGAGATCTGCCGCGCCGTGCTCGACGTAGGTAGGCACGTCAGTGGCACGCACGATCAGCAGACGCACGTCATCCTGCGTGGTCGGAATGATCAGCTTGCGGCTTTTTTCCGGATTCTCGGTAGGAACGATACCGGCCGCCGCCAGCAGCGGCAGGGTATCGTCGAGGATGCGACCTTTGGAAAGGGCGATGGTGAGCATGGACGATTATTCCTTGAAGCCTGTTAGTGGCGACCTTGGCGCAGGCATGGGCGACCGAGCGCCGATCTCAGCCGTAGCCGCCGGCTCAGGAGCAGGCGGCTGCGCCCCGTTGCCGATAGCTAGCCCGGTACGCGGCGGATCTTGGCGCCCAGCAATTGCAGCTTTTCCTCGATGCACTCGTAACCACGGTCGATGTGGTAGATGCGGTCGATGAGGGTATCGCCTTCCGCTACCAGGCCGGCAATGACCAGACTCGCCGAAGCGCGCAAGTCAGTCGCCATGACGGGCGCACCCTTGAGCTTCGGCACCCCGGTAACGATGGCGGTATTGCCTTCGACCAGGATCTGCGAGCCCATGCGGTTCATTTCGTAGACATGCATGAAGCGGTTTTCAAATACCGTCTCGATCACCGCACCAGTGCCTTCAGCGACCGCGTTCATGGCGATGAACTGTGCCTGCATGTCGGTTGGAAAGGCCGGGTATGGCGCCGTGCGGACATTTACCGCTTTCGGCCGATTACCCTTCATGTCCAGCTCGATCCAGTTGCTGCCGGTGTCAATGTGGGCGCCGGCCTCTTCGAGCTTGTGCAGCACCGCCTCGAGCAAGGTGGCATCGGTATCCTTGAGCTTCACCCGACCGCCAGTCGCGGCAGCCGCCACCAGATAGGTGCCTGTCTCGATGCGATCCGGCATCACGCTGTAGCGACCGCCACCCAGACGCTTCACACCGTCGATGACGATGGTGTCGGTGCCGGCACCGGATATCTGCGCGCCCATGGCATTGAGGAAATTGGCCAGGTCGACCACTTCCGGCTCACGCGCGGCATTCTCCAGCACGCTGCGACCGTTGGCCAGCGCAGCGGCCATCATGATGTTTTCGGTGCCGGTCACGCTGACGATATCGAAGAAGAAGTGCGCGCCGCGCAGACCGCCAGCCGGCGCCCGTGCCTTGATATAGCCACCCTCGACATCAATTTGCGCCCCCATCGCCTCCAGGCCGCGAATGTGCAAGTCGACCGGGCGCGAGCCGATGGCGCAACCACCCGGCAGGGCCACTTCCGCCTCACCGAAGCGCGCCACCATCGGCCCGAGCACCAGAATCGACGCGCGCATGGTCTTGACCAGCTCGTAGGGTGCCACCAGCGTCTCGATGCTGCTGGCGTCGACTTCCACGCTGAGTTTCTCGTCGATGACCGGCTGCACGCCCATGCGACCGAACAGTTCGATCATGGTGGTGATGTCGTGCAGGTGCGGCAGGTTGCAAA
>DPSI01000478.1 GCA_003527165.1 Pseudomonas sp. | reverse complement strand
TACTGGACGACCCTGGCCGAACAAGTTCGGCCCTACGGAACGTCGCGCGGTAGGGCCGAACTTGTTCGGCCGCTGTCCTGCGGCATCCATATGCAGACCAACAGCACGTCACGTTACGCGATCCCTTGAGCCCCCTGGCCGCACGCTGAGTCAGCTGCCGCCCTGTTTACTGGACGACCCTGGCCGAATAAGTTCGGCCCTACGGAACGTCGCGCTGTAGGGCCGAACTTGTTCGGCCGCTGTCCTGCGGCATCCATCTGCAAACCAACAGCACGTCGCGCTACGCAAACCCCTTGAGATTCCTGGCCGCACGCTGAGTCCGGCTGCCGTCCTGCTCACCGGACGACCCTGGCCGAATAAGTTCGGCCCTACGGAACGTCGCGCTGTAGGGCCGAACTTGTTCGGCCGCTGTGCTGTGGCATCGGCGTGCAGCCAACAGCACGTCGCATTACGCAAATCCCTTGTGGTCCGTGGCCGCCCTCCGGTAGGTTCGTGGTTGCCTGCCGTTTGGCTCGCGCAGAACAATAACCGGGCCGCTGCGGCCGCCCTTGAAAGGAAAAACCATGAGATTTCTGATTGCGGCCAGCGTCTTGCTGGCCAGCGGCGCGAGTTTCGCCGCGCCCACGAATTCACTGCTCGATGACGTCCAGCAGCGCGGGACCTTGAAGATCTGCACCACCGGCGACTACAAGCCCTACACCTTCCTGCGCGACGACAAGCAGTACGAGGGCATCGACATCGCCCTGGCCGAGTCGCTGGCCAAGACGCTCGGGGTAAAGGTCGAATGGGTGCCGACGACCTGGAAAACCCTGATGCCGGACTTTCTGGCCGGCAACTGCGACATGGGCGTGGGTGGCATATCGATATCGCTGGATCGCCAGAAGAAGGCCTTCTTCAGCGACCCGATCACGGTGGACGGCAAGATTCCCTTCGTCCGTTGCGACGAAGTCGATCAGTACCAGACCATCGACCAGCTCAATCGGCCGTCGGTGCGCCTGATCGAGCCGCCGGGCGGCACCAACGAAGCCTTCGTACACCGCGAATTGCCGGAGGCGCAGCTGGAACTCTTCCACGACAACACTGTGATCTTCAAATCCGTCGCCGAGAACAAGGCCGACGTGATGATCACCGATGCGTCCGAGGCGCTGTACCAGCAGCGCAACTACCCAAGCCTGTGCGCGGTGAACCCCGATAAGCCGCTGCAATACAGCGAAAAGGCCTTCCTGCTGCCGCGCGACGATGTGGCCTTCAAGACTTACGTCGATCAGTGGCTGCACCTGAGCAAGGCCACCGGCGAATATCAGCGCATCGCCGACACCTGGCTGGCCAAGCCGGGCACGTGACGGAACAGGGCGCCGCGCGGGTCATGGGCCATGCCCACGCGGCGTCGACATCATCGCTCGTCAAGCCTCGACGCACGGGCGAAAACTTTTCTCGCGCCGCCGCGTCAGGTTGGAAATAATCGCGCCCCGCCTAGAGACAACAAGGATCGATATGCATACCTGGCCGACCCGCTGGTTCTCCGCCGTACTCTTCACCCTTGCCGTGGCAGGCTGTACCACCACGCCGCCGCCCCAACGACCTTCGCCGTCCGCCGAGCCTTCTGCGGCGCCCGCAGAACACATCGGATCCGGCAAGGCTTCCTATTACGGCAGCTGGCATCAAAACAAGCTGACCGCCAGCGGGGAACGATTCAATCAGGCGTCGCTCACCGCCGCCCATCGCACCCTGCCCTTCGGTACACGGGTAAGAGTGGTCAATACGCGCAACGGTAAAAGCGTGGTGGTGCGCATCAACGACCGAGGCCCCTACTCGCGCGGCCGGATTATCGACCTGTCGAAGTCGGCTTTTCAGCGCATCGGCGATACCAAGCACGGCGTGATTCCAGTGCGCCTCGAGAAAGCCGAGTAAGGCTGTCACCGAGCGCAAATCTCGCTGAGCATCCGCAACAGCTGGCTCGGCTATGTCACCGTGGTGCCCACCGGCCTGGCGAAACGATAGGTCGCAAAGCAGCACAGCACGACGCCGCTCAACGCCAGCAGCCCGCCCACGATGCCCACATCGCTGAGGCCCAAGTGGCGGGTAACCAGGCTACCCAACAGCGCGCCGCCGCCAATGCCGACGTTGTAGATGCCGGAGAACATGGCCATGGCGACGTCGGTGGCATCGGACGCAAGATTCAGCACCTTCGCCTGCAAGGCCAAGCCGAAGCACATCCCGGCAATCCCCCAGACCACCACCAGAACGCCGAGCAGCGAGCTGTCGCGCGAAGCCGGCAACAACAGCAACAAGCATGTCGCCATGCTCGAAATCGCGGCGATCAGAAAGCCCCTCGGGTAGCGACTGCTGTAGCGGCTGAAGAGCACCGAACCGAGGATGCCGGCACCACCGAACAGCAACAGCAACGCCGTCGTCATGTCACCGCTCAGGTGCGCGATCGTCTGCGCAAAGGGCTCGATATAGGTGTAGGCAGTGAACTGCGCAGTGATGACCAGCGCGGTCAACACATAGGCCGCGACCAGTGCCGGGCGCTTGAATAGCACCGGCAGGCTGCGCAGCGACCCGGAATTCTGGCTCGGCAGCAGCGGCAGCGTTCGTACCAGGCAGAGCACTACCAGCGCCGCAATCACGGCAATCGACAGGAAGGTCGTACGCCAGCCCAGCAGCTCCCCCACCACGCGGCCAAGAGGAATACCCAGCACCATGGCCAGTGCGCTGCCGGTCGCCAGCAGACCGAGCGCCTGCGCCTGTTTGCCCTGCGGCGCAACGCGAACGGCCAGCGACGCGGTGATCGACCAGAACACCGCATGGGCCAGGGCGATGCCGATGCGGCTGAGCATCAGCATGCCGAAGCTCGACGCCACACTCGACACCAGGTGGCTGCCGATGAACACCACGAAAACGAAGGTCAGCAGCGCGCGGCGTTCGACGTTGCGCGTCAGCAACATCATCGGCAGCGACATCAACGCCACCACCCAGGCATAGATAGTCAGCATCAGGCCGACCTGGGACGGCGGCATGTCGAACGAACGGCCGATGTCGCTGAGCAAGGCGACCGGGACGAATTCGGTGGTATTGAAGATGAAGGCGGCCAGGGCCAGTGCGACGACACTGAGCCAACTCCCGGCGCGGGTGTTCGATTCGTTCATTAGGCGATGTCTGGAATGCGATCCAATCGGCAACCGCAGCGTGCCAGGAAGGCACACCGTAGCGTGACGAATGAGGGTGTTAAGGGGTGACGGTCTTTGCCCGATCACCACAACGCACCCGGCCCGCGGCTTCGAACAAAGCGCGGGACAGTAGCGGGAGCAATCGGAGGTGTGTAACAGGACAGTCGGAGCGGCGCGGATTCTACGCCCGCGCCGCTCCGATGTCAGGCCGCGAAAACGATCTGCGACAAGCGGCCGCATCGCCGCTAACAAGGTGGCGCCAACGAGGCTGCCGGGGCTGTGATGAGCGTTCGAAGCGGGTCTATACGCGGTTACTTGGCAAAATAGGCCTGTGCTCGGTCTGCTTCAGCCGCAGTGGGTTTGTAGCTGGTCCACTGATCGCTCTCGTTCTTCTTGTAGCGCACGACGCCCTGCGCCACATCGAACTCATAGAAGGGGTAGACCTCGCGCAGGTTATAGAAGGCGGCGGGCGCGAAGAAGAGAATGTCGGCGGCCAGATAACCGCCGTTGAGCTTGAGCGGGATCAGCCCGTACATGGGGTCCATGCCTTCCTGCGTGGCGCGGAAGCGGTACTGACCGAAGCTGGTGGCCTTGTAGGTCTTGCTCACCGGGCTCTTCAGCACCAGCGGCGCATCGTCATTGATTGTGACGGTGAGGCTCGGGTCGCTGGAGCGCAGCGAAGTGGTGGCGGTACAGGCGGACAGCAGCGCGGCGAGCAGCGGCAGTGCCAGGAGTTGCTTGGCTTTCATCTTCAATCCCTTGCAGGTGGTAGGCGTGGACGGCTCTAGCTCGGCCCCTGCGTTGGGAGTCGACGGCCGTCCTTGGCGGGCGGCACTATAGGCCAACGCCCCGCTATGGCCAAGCGCCATCATCTTGGGCGAAACAATTTCCGATCGCCGGTCTACGGTTTGGACCGCTCGGCATCCGGTCGAAACGTTACACGCAGGCATCAGCCGTACCTACAGAACCCATTCACGTGTCTGAAGACTGTATGGCTTACGCGAAGATACACACACAAGAGAGCCCGCACGGAACCATCGCCCCGCCGGCTCCGCCCAACAATCAGGGCGGCATGCGTTCGCCCCGACCGGTCGTGATGCTCGCCACGCACACGAACCGCAGCCAGGCCTAAAGATAAACAAGGTGAAGTCATGACCCAGATTCTCATTGCGGCCTTTGACCGCTACGCCGAAGCCGAGCAGGCCAAAACCGAACTCCTGAGCAAGGGTGTTTCCAGCGACGCTATCCAGGTTTCCGCGTCTTTCAATCCGAAGACCGTCGATAGCAGCCGCGTGGAAGTGATCGGCGAAGAGCCGGACGAAGACGCCACGGTGGCCGAGAAGATCGGCAGCTTCTTCCAGAAGGTCTTCGGCGACGATTCGAGCAAGCACGCGGGCCGCTATCCGGAGGCGGCACGTCGCGGCTCGACCGTAGTGACCGTCACGCTGGAAGACGAAAGCCAGGCCTCCATGGTCGCGCAGCTGTTGGAGCGAAACGGTGCCATCGATCTCGACGAACGCAGTGCGACGTGGGGCGACGACGCAACACCGGTGACAGCCAGCACCGCGACCCTGACCACCGGCTATCCCGATGCCGCCTCGATCAGCGTCGATGAGCGAGAGCTGGACGGCACCGCTACGCCGGATCGCGGCGCCGACGATGGCTCGATTCCCGGCCGGGCCGAGAACGAAAAGGCCACACGACGCGACAACACGGCCGGGCGGGTGCGGATCATTCCACGCTAAAGGCGACCTGGCCGGGCGACAACAACGTGCCGACGGCGTCACTGCGCCGCGAACACCTCATCGAGCAGGTTGTTCATGCTCTGAAAGGCCCGCTTCGCCACTTCCGGGTGGTATTCGTTGCGACCCGGCACGTTGGCGTACGGATCGGTGAACGAATGCACGGCGTTGCCATAGCTGACCATCTGCCAGTCAACGTCGGTGGCTTTCATCTCGGCGATAAAGCCATCGACCTGCTCCCGTGGCACGGACGGGTCATCGGCGCCGTGCAGCACCAACACCGGCGCTTTGATCTGCCTGGCATCGTCCGGATTGGGCGTGTCGAGGTTGCCGTGAAAGGAGACGAAGGCTTTCAAGTCGGCACCGGAGCGGGCAAGTTCGAGAATTGCACCGCCCCCAAAGCAGAAACCGATCGCTGCCATGCTGTCGGTATCCAGCGCCACCTCCCGCTGTGATTTCAGGGCGTCGACTGCAGCCTGCGCCCGCTTGCGCATCAGCGCTCGGTCGCCGCGCAAGGCGGTTGCCGCTGCCTTGGCTTCGTCAGAGTTGCTGGGTCGCACCGCCTTGCCATAGAGGTCGGCCATGAACACCACGTATTTCTCTCCCGCCGCGCGCGCGGCTTTCTCCGCGGAACGCTCGGTCACGCCTAGCCAGTTGGGCACCATCATCAGCCCGGGTCGCGGCGTGCTTACTGCGTCGTCGTAGATCAGCATGCCTTCGAAGGCTTCGCCGTCTATTTCATATGCGAGCGGCTTGACCACCACCGCCGCCTCGGCAAAACCGACCATCCCGGCCAGCGCCAGGGACATGCACAGCTTCTTTTTCATCGACCCGCTCCCGTTCTGTGAAAAGTCCTTGAACAGTAGAGGAAAAAGACTGCATCGCTGTGCCATCAACAATTCAGAGCGTTTCGGTTTGTGTCGGACCGGTTCAGCGTTCTGGCAGCGGCCGACCAGACCGG
>DPSI01000483.1 GCA_003527165.1 Pseudomonas sp. | reverse complement strand
ATCGCCTGCCCCTGCGCCCTGGGCCTGGCTACACCCGCGGCGATCATGGCCGGCACTGGCGTCGCCGCGCGGCACGGCATTTTGATCAAGGACGCCGAGGCACTGGAAGTCGCCCATGCCGTCACCGCGGTGGCCTTCGACAAAACCGGCACCCTGACTTCTGGCAAACCGCGCATCGTCCATCTGCACGCCCTTGATGGCGATGAAGCGGCGCTGCTGCGCCAGGCCGGTGCGCTGCAACGTGGCAGTGAACACCCGCTCGCCCGTGCAGTGCTGGAGCGCTGCGAGGAACTGAACCTGGCGGTCGCGGACGTCAACCGGAGCCAATCGCTAACCGGGCGCGGCATCTCCGGTGAGCTCGATGGCCGCGCACTGGCCCTGGGCAATCGACGGCTGCTGGATGACAACGGGCTCAAGCCGGGCGAACTGGCCGACCAGGCCCAGCAGTGGGAGACCGAGGGGCGGACCTTGTCCTGGCTGATCGAAACGGCGCCACAGCCGCGCGTGCTCGGTCTGTTCGCCTTTGGTGACAGCCTCAAGGACGGCGCGGCCGAGGCGGTAGCAGCCCTTAACGCCCGACATATCCGCAGCCACCTGATCACCGGCGACAACCGCGGCAGCGCCCACGTGGTGGCCGAAGCGCTACAGATCGACAGCGTGCACGCCGAGGTGTTGCCAGCGGACAAAGCCGCCACGGTCGCCGAATTGAAGAATAACGGCGCGGTAGTGGCGATGGTCGGCGACGGCATCAACGACGCGCCGGCACTGGCCGCCGCCGATGTCGGCATCGCCATGGGCGGTGGAACCGACGTGGCGATGCATGCCGCCGGCATCACCCTGATGCGCGGCGATCCACGCCTGGTGCCGGCCGCGCTGGAGATCAGTCGCCACACCTATCGCAAGATCCAGCAAAACCTGTTCTGGGCCTTCATCTACAACCTGGTGGGCATCCCGCTGGCGGCCTTCGGTTTTCTCAGCCCGGTGGTGGCCGGGGCGGCGATGGCGCTGTCCAGCGTGAGCGTGGTCAGCAATGCGCTGCTGCTCAAACGCTGGAAACCGGAGCAATGAGAGTCGCCGCGCTCGATTCGCGCACCCATAGGCGGCGGTTGAGCGCAGCGGTACCCATCAATGTTTGACATCAGCCAGCATCCAACCCGACACGTCTGGAGCTCAGCATGAACATTGGCCAAGCAGCAAAAAAAAGCGGCCTTTCGGCAAAGATGATTCGCTACTACGAATCCATCGACCTGATTTCGCCTGCCGGACGCAGCGCCAATGGCTACCGCCATTACGGCGAGGAAGACCTGCACCGCCTCGCCTTCATCAAGCGATCGCGCGATATGGGCTTTTCGCTGGAAGAAGTGAGCAAACTGCTCACCCTCTGGCAGGACCGCCAGCGCGCCAGCGCCGACGTGAAAGCCCTGGCCGGCGCGCACATCGACGCGCTCAACCAGAAGATCACCGAGCTGGTAGGCCTGCGCGATACCCTTCAGGAACTGGTCGAT
Organism: Pseudomonas sp.; assembly: GCA_003527165.1. Classification (GTDB taxonomy): domain Bacteria; phylum Pseudomonadota; class Gammaproteobacteria; order Pseudomonadales; family Pseudomonadaceae; genus Stutzerimonas. Next base: position 4,095 of record DPSI01000483.1, on the reverse strand, counting down.
ACCTGCCATGGTGATGACCGACCAGACTGCCCAATCCTCAAGGATCTGGAATCCGGCGGGTGTTGTTGAGCTTCAATGGCGACGGCGCCAGCCCTCGATCGAGCGCTTCAGCTGCTGTTCTACGCCTGCGACTGCAGGTAATTCTGCAGGCCGATGCGATCGATCAGTCCTAGCTGCTGCTCCAGCCAGTAGGCGTGATCTTCTTCCGTGTCCATCAGCTGTAACGCGAGGATGTCGCGTGTCGGGTAGTCGCCGTGCTGTTCGGCCAGCTCGATGCCCTTGGCCAGCGCGGCGCGCACCTTATATTCCAGAGCCAGGTCACTGCGCAGCATTTCCGGCACGGTGTGCCCGACGTTGAGCGCCTCGGGAGTCATGTCGGGCGTGCCTTCGAGAAACAGGATGCGCTGCAATAGCGCGTCAGCGTGCTGGGTTTCCTCTTCCATCTCATGGTTGATGCGCTCGTAGAGTTTGCTGAAACCCCAGTCGGCATACATCCGCGAGTGCAGGAAATACTGGTCGCGCGCGGCCAGCTCTCCACGCAGCAGTTCTTTCAGATACTCGATGACCTGTGGCTGACCTTGCATTGCGACTCTCTCCTGCTCGGGTTGGAACGCCGGCCATGATACGCCAATCGACCGCCGACGAACCGCTGCCCATATGCCGCAGCTCAAGCGACAGACCGATCACCTCAGCATAGGCGAACGTTGTGCCGGATGAGACAGCTGGCGAAGCCCCACCAATGTGCCGATGACTGTTTACGTTCCCGCCTGTGAACGAGCATCGGACGCTTCAGCGCCCAGGACACAGAACGTTCCAAAGCGTACCTACGCAGATGTATGGGTACGCTAGAAGACCTCAATAGAAATCTCGAAGCTGAAACAGCACGCTCGTAGCAAGCGAGCCCTTCCGAGACTCAATTACGCATCCACGGCGGCGTGGGCGGCTCGTCGCTGGGCTCGTCCGTTGCATTGCGCAGGGCTTCCTTGCGGGCCTGCTCGGCCAGGGTCGCCTTGATTTCGCGCATCACCGCGTCAAGATCAGCGGCGTCTTCCGGCTCTGCGAACTCGCCGGTCAGCTCGGTTTCCGGGGTGAGCTTGCCGTCTTCGTAGAGCGCCCACATTTCCTTGGCGTAGCGGGTGAACTTGAGCTCCGGAGCGAACCGTCCGAAGTACGCCGACATGTTGCCCACGTCACGTTCGAGCATCTCGAATGCATGGTTATTGCCGGCCGCGTCGACCGCCTGCGGCAGGTCGATGATGACCGGGCCGTGCTCATCGAGCAGCACATTGAACTCGGACAGGTCGCCATGGACCAAGCCGGCGCAGAGCATCTTCACCACCTCGCCGATCATGAAGGCGTGGAACTCGCGCGCATCGTCAGGATGCAGGTCGACATCATTGAGGCGCGGTGCGGCATCACCGTCCTCACCCGAGATCATTTCCATCAACAGCACGCCGTCAAGAAAGTCGTAAGGCTTGGGCACGCGAACACCGGCGTCGGCCAGACGGAACAACGCCGCGACTTCGGCGTTCTGCCAGTTCTCTTCCTTTTCCTTGCGCCCGTGCTTGGAGCCCTTGGCCATGGCTCGGGCATCTCGACTGCTACGGACCTTGCGTCCTTCCTGATACTTCACCGCCTGACGGAAACTGCGGTTGTTGGCTTCCTTGTATACCTTCGCGCAGCGCAGCTCGTCACCGCGGCGCACCACATAGACCGCTGCTTCCTTGCCGCTCATCAGCGGTCGCAGCACTTCGTCGATCAACCCATCCTCAATCAGCGGCTCGAGTCGTTTTGGCGTTTTCATCAGCAGCTTACAGACCCTTTTCGACTATGCAGGACCGCAGGTTACGGTAATAGTCAGCGGGCTTCCATGCTCGCCGCCAAGTTTAAAAGCGCATTGTGGATTGGCATCGAAGGCGAGCAGGACGGACAATCGAAACCAGTCCTTCAGGGAGCACCGCAATGCTCGATTTCGACCGCTGTTGGCAAGCCCTCTGCGACCGCGATGCAGCTTACGACGATCGTTTCGTGTTCGCCGTCCGCTCGACCCGAATCTTCTGCCGTCCAAGCTGCCCGGCACGCCGACCACGACGTGACGGCGTCAGCTTTTTTAGCAATGCCGCGGATGCCGAAGCCGCCGGTTATCGCGCCTGTAGGCGCTGCTCACCACAGGGCCAAAGCCCGGCCGAACAGATGGATGCCTTGATCATCGCCGCCTGTCGCCTGCTCGATGAAAGCCCCGAACCGATGACACTGGATCAACTGGCCGCGCGTATCGGTCTGTCCTCGTCGCATCTGGCGCGCGCGTTCAAGTCCCGCACCGGTCTCACGCCCCGCGCCTGGGCAGCCGCCCGGCGCCGTGAGCGGCTGGAGACGCGTCTGCCCACCGCCGATTCGGTGCTGGGCGCCGCCCTGGATGCGGGTTATGGCAGCACTCGCGGCGCCTATCAGAGCGTTACGGCACTGAGCCCGGCGCAGCGGCGCCGCAAAGGCGCCGGCGAGTCGCTGCGCTATGCCATCAGCGTCTGTCCGTTGGGTCTGCTGTTGATTGCGGCCAGCGACCAAGGGATCTGCGCGCTGCTGTTTGGTGACGACGAGCATGCCCTGCTGAACGAATTGCAGTCGCGCTTCGCCGCAGCCGAACTGCTGCGCGACCAGGAGGGCTTGGGCGAGTGGCTGCACTCGATTCTGACTCAGCTGGAAGAACCCTCACGCGCCGCACGGCTACCGCTCGACCTGCGCGGCAGCGCGTTTCAGCAACGCGTCTGGCGAGCCTTGCAAGATATCCCTGCGGGCCAGACACGTCGTTACGGCGAGCTGGCCGAATACCTCGGCAGCCATGCCCGCGCCATCGCCAGAGCCTGCGCGAGCAATCCCGTCGGCTTGCTGGTCCCCTGTCATCGAGTCGTAGGCGCCAACCATTCGCTGACCGGCTACCGATGGGGACTCGACCGCAAGGCGGCGCTCCTCGAATCGGAGCGTGAGGACTCGGGAGCCTGACGGCGATTTGGCGGTCCGATGTTCCATGCCCCTGGAATCGAGAGCCGCCATGACCGAACTCAAACGCTACCGCATTCACTACCTGATCAACGGAAATCCGGCCTCGTTGACGCTCAGCTCCTTCGAGCAGCCAGACATGGAGCAAGCCGAACTGGAGATTCTGCTGCACCATGTCCGCGAGCCGCGCGCGGCAACCGATGCTCCTTGGGAGATACCAACGCGGCCCAGCGAAGACAGCCGCATGGCGGAGCTGGGGGTCAGCGACATCCAGATCGAGGAAGAGCCGAGCCGCTGATAACACCATCCAGCCAGACCAGGAGAAACCCGCCGTGCCCCTGATCGACACCCACACCCACCTCGACTTCGACCCCTTCGACGACGACCGCGGGGAAGTGCTGACCCGCTGCGAGGCGGCTGGTGTGGAGCGCATTCTGGTGCTCGGCGTGCATCAGGCGAACTGGGAAAGAGTATGGCAGCTAGCCCAGGAACAGCCGGCGGTTTATGCCGCACTCGGGCTGCACCCGGTATTTTTGCAAGATCATCGACCGGAGCATGTCGACGCGCTGCGCGACTGGCTGCAGCGCCTGCGAGGCGAAGACAAGCTCTGCGCCATCGGCGAGATCGGCCTCGACTATTACATCGAAGACCCCGACAAGGATCGCCAGCAGCAGCTACTCGAAGCGCAGCTCGAGTTGGCCAACGAGTTCGAACTGCCGGTACTGCTGCACGTGCGCCGCGCCCATGCCCAGATGATCGCCACACTGAAACGCCACAAGCTCAAGCGCACCGGCATCGCTCACGCCTTCAGCGGCAGCTGGGAGGAAGCACGCGAGTACATCAAGCTCGGCTACAAGCTGGGCCTCGGTGGTGCCGGCACCTGGCCTCAGGCGCACCGCATGCACCGGGTGTTGCAGCAGCTCCCGCTGGACAGCATCGTGCTGGAAACCGACGCGCCAGACATCACGCCCCACAGCCACGCGGGCCAGCGCAACAGCCCGGAATTTCTGCCGGACATCTGCGGCGAGCTGGCCGAACTGCGCGGCATCAGCCCCGAGGAGTTGGCCGAGGCCAGTTACCGGAACAGCTGCGAGCTGT
>DPSI01000053.1 GCA_003527165.1 Pseudomonas sp. | reverse complement strand
GCGCCACCTTGTCTGTCTTGACCATGAACTGCAGGAATTCACCGTCGAGCCCCACGCTGCCTACCGTGATGGTCGGTTTGCCGGTCAACTGGCGGGTCCAGCCAGCCAGATTGAGGTCGGAACCCTCGAATTCAGGCTCCCAAAAACGCCGCGTCGAACAATGGAAGATATCCACGCCAGCTGCCGACAGCGGCGTCAGAAATTCGCCGAGCGCTTCCGGCGTGGTCACCAGACGGGCGGTATAGTCCTGCTGCTTCCACTGCGAAAAGCGGAAGATGATCGGGAATTGCTCACCTACCGCTGCCCGAACGGCTTTGATCAATTCGATGGCGAAGCGCGAGCGATTGGCCAGACTGCCACCGTATTCATCGGTGCGCTGATTGCTGCCCTCCCAGAAGAATTGATCGATCAGGTAGCCGTGAGCGCCATGGATCTCGACGCCATCCATACCGATGGCCTTCGCATCGGCGGCTGCTTGGGCGAACGCGGCGATTACGTCCTGAATGTCCTGTTTGGTCATGCCCTGCACGATGACCTGGCCTTCCTTGAGCTTTTCCATCGGCCCATAAGCTGGCACCTCCGGCTCAGGCTCGGTGCCTTTGCGACGGACGCTGCCGACATGCCAGAGCTGCGGAACGATCTTGCCGCCCGCCGCATGCACAGCCTCGACCACGCTTTTCCAGCCGCTCAGAGCATCTTCGCCGTAGAAACGCGGCACTTGCGGATAGCCGTTCGCGGCCTTGTGACCAACCGTGGTGCCTTCGGTGATGATCAACCCAACGCCTGAAGCCGCACGGCGACGGTAATACTCCACAACGTCCGCGGTTGGCACTCCATTCGGCGAGAAGGAACGGGTCATCGGGGCCATGACCACGCGCGTCGGCAGTTGCAGGCTGCCGAGTTGGAAAGGTTGAAACAGAGCATTCACGGCTGCGTTCATTGTTATCTCCTTGTTGGGCATTAAAGCGACCGGTCGTCTTACCATTCGCCACAAAAATCAGTGAAGCGTCAGCAAGCGCTCCAGCTGGGTCAGAAAAACCTCCAGCGCCACGACACTGCGGCCTACCTTCATGCGCAACAGTGCACCCTCCCAGGCGTTGCCGATGAATTCGGCGAGCGCCTGGCAATCGGTATTCGGATCGATCTCACCCTCTTCCCGGGCCTGCTCGAGGCAAGCGGCCAGCACCTCGACGGAGCGCAGCAGAATAGCCTCTACCTGTTGGCCGATCGGTTGCGACAGCTCGGCCATCTCGAAGCTCAGGCTGCCAATGAAGCAGTGATATTCCGGACATTCCTGCCGGGCGAAATGCGCGACCAGCTCGGCGTAATAGCCAAGGATTCGCTCACGCGGGTTCAGCGCAGAATTGTTGAGCGCAGCCTGATAGCGCTCCAGCCGTGGCGTATAGAGATGATCCAACGCCTGCAGGGCGAAATCTTCCTTGCTGGCGAAATAGTGGTAGAAGGATCCCTTGGGGATGCCGGCGGCCTGGACGATTTCCAGCACACCGGTGCCGTGATAACCACGCCGGGTCATTACCTGCGCGCCTTTGGCCAGTATCAGTTCACGCTTGTCGATTCGGGCTCGGTTGTTCATGGGCCGAGCATATGACCGGTCGTCTCGTGCGAACAGCAATATCCATGGCGCTTATTTCGGTGTCACAACCGCAACGATGACGATGCGCAGGGGCGGCGGGAAAGAAACGCAATAGACGCAGCGGCCGGCACCGCTGCGCACAGGTACATCATCCGGTCAGGCGAGCGCGTTTTCGATCGCTTGGATCAGGGCTGGGTCGTCCGGGGCGGTACGGGGGGAAAAGCGCGCCAGCACGCGGCCGTCCTTGTCGACCAGAAACTTCTCGAAGTTCCAGCTGATGTCCCCTGGGAAATCAGCGCCCTCGCCCGCCAGCAGACGGTACAGCGGATGACGCTGCGGGCCGTTGACCTCGAGCTTGCTGCTCAACGGGAAACTAATGCCGTAGGCCTCGTTGCAGAACTGCAGGATTTCCGCATCGCTGCCGGGCTCCTGAGCCGCGAACTGATTGCAAGGGATGCCGAGCACGCCGAAGCCGCGGTCCTGATAACGCTCATGCAAGGTTTGCAGGCCCGCGTATTGTGGGGTCAAGCCGCACTCGGAAGCCACATTGACTACCAATGTCAGCTGATTTTTCAGCGGCGCAAGGGGCAGCTCCTGGCCAGCAAGGCCGGGTAGGACCAACTCGTGGAACGCGCTCATTCTCTCTTCTCCAGAGGGTAAAAAAGCGCTCCGGCGTGACCGAAGCGCTTCCATCGCTCGATCTCGATCGAGCCTTGTCGCCACCCGCCTTGCAGCGAGGGGATCAGTGGTGGTGACCACCTTCGCCATGGACGTGGCCATGGGCGATTTCTTCTTCACTGGCGTCGCGCACATCGACGATCTTGACTTCGAAATTCAGGCGTTGCCCGGCCAACGGATGGTTACCGTCGACGATCACGTCATCACCTTCGACATCACGGATAGTAACGATCTGCATGCCGCCGTCTGGACCGGATGCGTGGAACTGCATGCCGACTTCCAGTTCATCGACACCTTCGAACATGGCCCGATTGAGGGTTGCGACCAGCTCCGGGCTGTACTCTCCGTAAGCGTCCTGCGGTTCGATGGCGACCTTCACTTCGTCACCGCCCTGCTTGCCTTCCAGTGCTTTTTCCAGGCCGGAGATGATGTTGCCTGCGCCATGCAGGTAGACCAGCGGCGCGCCGCCGGCAGAGCTGTCGATCACCTCACCGGCGTCGTTGGTGAGTGTGTAGTCGATTGACACAGCCTTGTTCGCGGCAATCTGCATGAGGCGTAACCTTTGCTGGGGAATGTGATGCCAAAGTTTAACCGCGAGCTGCGTCGATTGCGAACCGAGCCCGGATAAACGGGACCCGCGACAGGGTTGACAAACATCCGTAACCCCTGCCTCGGTTGGTGCCGCATACAACCTTTGGAGAACATCGGTTGGTTCCGGCCTATGCCAGAATCCGCGCCGCAAGCTAAGCGATGTATTTCACAAATAATACGCATCCGAGGAGCACCGATGTCGGCTCGAAACATCCTGGTGATTAACTGCGGCAGTTCGTCGATCAAATTCGCACTGGTCAACGAAACGCAAGCGACCTTCCCCCTGCAAGGCCTGGCAGAACGCCTCGGCAGTCCGGAAGCGGTGCTTCACTGGCAGTTGGGGGACACCAAGCAGAGCCTGGATATCCCGGGTGCGGATCATCGTGCTGCGCTGGAGCAACTGTTACCGCTGGCGCAGGACGCCGCGGGT
>DPSI01000495.1 GCA_003527165.1 Pseudomonas sp. | reverse complement strand
TGTCGTCTAGGATGCACAGGCCCATGGCGGCGGCAAACTCATTCAGTTTGGCGTTAATGCCGATACCGTCGATGGTGTCTGTGTCGACGATGCCGAAATTGCACAGCAAGCGGATCCTGGCCGCCAGCGCATCGTCATTGGTGACGATGGCGCCTCCTTCGATGGTGTGGAACAGTTTGGTGGCATGGAAGCTGAGCGTGCTGATATCGCCCCAGCTGAATACCGAGCGGTTCTTGTAGCGCACGCTGAACGCATGAGCACCGTCGTAGACCACTTTCAGGCGATGCCGCTCGGCGATGCGTGCGATGCCTTCCACGTCGCAGGCGTTACCGAAGACATGAGTGGCGACGATTGCCCGGGTATCACTGTCGATCCTCGCTTCGATCGCCTGCGGGTCCATATTCCAGCTGGTCTTGTCGATGTCGGCGAAGATCGGCCTGATGCCTTCCCACTGCAGCGAGCTGGTGCTGGCAACGAAGCTGAACGGGGTGGTGATTGCGCTGCCGGACAGGTTCAATGCCCGGTAGGCGATTTGTAGCGCCAGGGTGCCGTTGTTGGTCAGGATGATGTTTCGCACACCCAGATAATCACGCAGGCGGTCCTCCAGTTCGGTGACCAGCGGGCCGTGATTGGTCAGCCAGCCGGACGCGTAAATGCTGTCGACGTAGCCCAGAAACTTGGCTTTGTTACCCAGATACGATTTGGTGACATTGATCATCGCGATGTCCTTATCGGTAGCCACGTCGAGATCGGGAAGCGGAAACCAACGGCCGAGGCCAATTTGGTCATGCGGTAGGCTGGGTGAGGGCGGTTGCGCGCCGGGCGCGACGCTGATTCAGCTTGAGGATCAGCCGGGTCGCCAAGCTGCCTGCATGCGGGTCGCCATAATGAAAGATGGCGGTTGCGCGGCGGCTGGCGGCGTCGCAGGGCTCATTTGCATGCAACGTGCGATAGCCCCAAAAGAGATACAGGTTGCCCGGAACCAGCTGCAGCTTTTCTGGCTTCAAGAGATGGCGGCCAATGGCTGCGGTTATCAGCTTTCGGCTAAGCGCATTCTGCAACAGCGCTTTCTCAAGCACGTTGATCAGAACATTCGAACGTACTCGGCGGAGGTTGGGAAATATGATCAGATCACCCCGGTCGTCCCCGTTCTGTGGGATTTCAATGGGCAACAGTACGGTTACAAGGCTGGCATCGTAATGAAAACAATTGGACTCGCGACGGCCTGAATTTCCCTGCACGCAGCGCAGCACCTTGAGAATCTCATCGCTGTAGGCGGTGTTGCCGAAACCCGCCTGGTAAATGCTTTCAAGCATTTTCCGAAATTCCGGCGCAGCACCTAGGACGCCCAGAAGAGAACTTTCGATCGCATCTCCTCCATGGTGCGCGAAGTACTGACCGTTATGTTTTTCGGCGTTGCTCCTGATGTGCTCTTGTAATGAGATTAATTGTTCAGGAGTGAGGAAGTTGGTGATGCAGGAACTTCCCTTGGTATTCATTTCCTTGGCAATCAATTGATGCGCTTCGGTATCGATGCTGCGGAACAGGATATTCACGGTGAGCTCCGATATTGATAATTAACGTGAGTATTAAAAAGCTTGGGGCGTTTTACGCGGCTGGCGAAAAATGTGGAGGTTTTAATACTGTTAAAACGATACGAGTAGTTGCGACACTAAAAGCTAACCGACAGCTCGGGCGGTTCTGCTAATGCCGGCTTATTATTGGGCAATGCTACCGCCACTGCCGGTTGTTGCCGCCATTGGTTGCCTTCTCCGAAGATGTCACCGCCTGGTTCTTGGCCCGCCTGGCGCGGCCTTCAGGCAAAGCTACCGCACTCGGCTGGGATTCGAGAGAAGCATTAAAAAGAATGTTGGCGCAGAACAGCAGAGGTGCTGTAGCGGGGATCGCCATCCCTGCGCACTTATGCCTGCAATACCGTTTTTCTGTCTGGCTTGCGGCTTAGGAAACATCCTGTCTCGTTTGTCTGTGAGCTAGTTATCATTCAGAACGAGACGGCAGTCAAGATGGAAACCTTATTTTTTTTAGGGGTTGTTTGGCCGCCCGCCGTAATCCATTGATAGGCAAAAGAATAAAAAAGCTGCGGGATGCTTAGTCGATAAGCTTGTCTTAAAAGTCATCCATCTTCGGAACTAAGCCGAACGGTCTAGCTAACACTGTTAGCGTGAAAGAAATGTAACGTGGCAAGTAGCGTGAGACCGAAATCAACTTAAGCAAGCGAAAGTGGCGGGGCTAAGCGGCACGAGGAAAGCGTTTCAGCGAGGCGGAACGAAAAAAGGCCACTCATGAGAGTGGCCTTTTCCGTATTTGGTTGCGGGAGCCGGATTTGAACCGACGACCTTCGGGTTATGAGCCCGACGAGCTACCAGACTGCTCCATCCCGCGTCTGTGGGGCGGCATTCTACAGACTGAAGTGTCGCTGTCAACCTTCAGGCTGAAAAGAGAGGCTTTTTAATTCAAGTGCTTAGCCGTTCCGACCACGTAGAGCGCGGTGACCTGCTGCGTGGTGTGATGGCGCGCGAAACGAAAAGGCCACTCATAAGAGTGGCCTTTTCGTGTTTGGTTGCGGGAGCCGGATTTGAACCGACGACCTTCGGGTTATGAGCCCGACGAGCTACCAGACTGCTCCATCCCGCGTCTGTGGGGCGGCATTCTACAGCTTTCAATGGCCCTGTCACGGATTAATTGGGCGAGATCTTCTTTTCTTCAAGCGCTTAACGAAACCTTGATGCCGGACTTCCCCGTTATGGCTCGAATTTGCCGGTCCCGCGGTGCTTCCGGGCTGGGCTTGTGATGATAGCGAGCGATTCGCAGCATTCCCCAGAGCATCGCGAATGCGGCGGTACTCCAGCCGATGATCATCAAGAGAATTACCAGTGCGGGTGCGATCATTGTTGGATTCCTTTCTAACCTGACATCAACTGCTCTCGGTAAATGGACTCCAAATAAGGATCAACGGTTCCGCTTGGCCGTTGGTCGGGCACGCTGATCATGAGCGCACGGCTGATCTGTTGGGCTGCCTAAAGAATGTCGCCACTCTGTGAAGGAGGATATATGCGGAGACTTCTGCTAATCGCGCTCGGATGCGTGGCTGGATCTGTCGCGACCATCGGCGCTGTTGCTGCGTCGGTTGATCCTGCCGCCTCCAGCGCTATTGAGTTGGCACAGAACACTGGCGCGGCCGATCGGTCCTTGGGCACCGGCTCCATGGGCCTTGGCGAAGGAATCGAACAATTACCCGAACGCGAGGAAGGCCGCGACGTGCGCGACGATCGGCGCAAGGCTTACGACGAATCGGGTCATGGTGACAACGATACCGATATGGAGCATCGCCCGCGCCGGACCTTGGGTGATCGAGACGACGATTCATCGAACCGATGAAAGCGGAGGAGAGCATGCTGAACAGAATTTTAGCGGTGAGTGCGGGCCTGATATTCGCATCTGGCGTCGCACTGGCTGACGCTGATGGCGATTTGACCAACCCGTCTACCACCGGCACCGAGACGATGGAGCAGCCATCATCAGCGATCCGGGAGGCAGGGCGGGACGAGCGGGACGGTATGAGTGACCAAGCCGGAGAAGCTGGTAGTGAGTCCGGGTTGGGCACGATGGGCACCGGGGCCACAGGCACCACCGGCGGTATGGGCGCGACAACCGGAACCGACACCATCGAAGACCGCGACGACGAAACGGAACAGTAGTCCGCCAGGTGGCATGAGTCGGGGCGTTCCTAACCGCGTACTGGCTCCGTACAATGCGGTCCTTTTTCGATTGGGCCGTTTTTGATGCAAATTGCTTTGGCACCGATGGAAGGACTGGTCGACGAAATCCTTCGCGATGTGCTGACCGGTATCGGCGGTATCGACTGGTGCGTGACCGAGTTCATCCGGGTGTCGGATCGTCTGCTGCCACCGTCCAGCTTTCGCAAGCTCGCGCCTGAGCTCGACAGTGGCGCCGCGACCCGGGCGGGAACGCCGTTGCGGGTGCAATTGCTGGGCTCGGATCCGCTTTGCCTGGCCGACAATGCCGCCTTCGCCTGCACCCTCGGTGCGCCGGCCATTGATCTCAACTTTGGCTGCCCGGCGAAGACGGTAAACAAGTCTCGTGGCGGTGCTGTGCTGCTCAAGGAACCCGAGTTGCTGCATTCGATCCTGCGCGAGGTGCGCAAGGCGGTGCCGGCGCACATTCCGGTCACCGCCAAGATGCGGTTGGGTTTCGACAGTCCGGACGGTGCCCTCGATTGTGCGCGAGCACTGGTAGACGGAGGTGCCGAGCAACTGGTGGTGCACGCGCGGACCAAGCTGGATGGCTACAAGCCGCCTGCACATTGGGAGTGGGTCGCCAAGGTTCAGGATGTGGTTGCGGTGCCGGTGTTTGCCAATGGCGATATCTGGTCGTTGGATGACTGGCGCCGCTGCCGCGAAATCAGCGGCGTCGAGGACATCATGCTCGGCCGCGGGTTGGTCTGTCGTCCGGATCTGGCCCGTCAGATCAATGCGGCAAAAGATGGCGCAGCGGTCGAGCCGATGAGCTGGGACGATCTGCAGCCGCTGCTCGCTGATTTCTGGATGCAGGCGCGCCGCAAGATCTCCCCACGCTACGCCCCCGGCCGCCTCAAACAATGGCTATCCATGCTCACCCGCAGCTACCCGCAAGCCGTTTCGCTGTTCGCCCAGCTGCGACGGGAGAACGATTGCCAGCGACTCGACGCCCTGTTGGGTGTTGATGGCGAGGTGGCGGGCTTCGAAGCGGCCGGCTAGCGCCCGCCACTGACATCCAGCAGGGCGCCGCTGGTGTAACTGGCTTTTTCGCTGGCGAGCCAGAGAATCGCTTCAGCCACC
>DPSI01000550.1 GCA_003527165.1 Pseudomonas sp. | reverse complement strand
ATCAGTTAAGCCTGTTCTGAAAAGACCCCTCGCGGTCGATCCCCGCCAATCGCTATTCATACCTATGTTCCGTGAAGCGGTTGTGCGTATGAGTGGCGGAAATCTGTTCCGATGCGCCTCTGCCGAAAACTCAACAATCGGGACAACCGATGAAAAAATTCTTCTTTGCCTCCTGGGGCGCGCTCAGCCTGTTGCTGGCGGGCGCTGCGATATCTGCCTTCTGGCTCGCACCTTCTCTTGCCCGCGGCTTCTTCCTGCTATTGGTGGGCTATTACGCCTTCTGCTTCTTTCATCTGATCCGCGCCGCCTTCCAGCCTTGGGGCCTGCTCGGCCCGCATCGCCGAGCCGGATACTGGATCTGTCTGATGCCGCTGCCGCTGCCGCTGTTGCCGTTGCAAACGGCTTACGAAGTCTGGGCGCGGGGCGCTTACGTGGTCGATCCCGATGCATTCGTTGGCCTGGGCGACTTCTTTGTCCGCCAGCTGCTGGTCTGGCTGCAGGAGCTGGTCGGCCACCTTGGTCCGCTCATGGTGCTGTTGGCTATCGGGCTGGGCATGCCGCTGTTGCTGCTGCGCCTGCTGCGTAGCCAGGTGGCTCGCTAGGCGTGGCCGTTCAGCAAGGTCAGTACCAGCGGCAGGCTGGCTGCCGCGAGCAAGGTCTGCAAGGTGATTATGCCGGCCATGAGGCGGCTGTCACCTCCGAGCTGGCGGGTCAGCACATAGGCGGTCGGTGCGGTAGGCAGGGCGAAGAACAACACGAGGATGGTGGTTTCCATTGCTGGTAGATCAACGGCCAGAGCCACCGCAAAAGCCAACAGAGGCACCGCTAGCAGGCGCAGGACGCTATTCCAGCCGAGCGCTGGGATTTCACCGCCAAGCTCCCGTGGTTTCAGCGCGGCCCCGACACACAGCAAACCCAGCGGCAGGCTCGCCGCGGCGAGCAGACTCAACAGGCGATCGCTGCCGCCGGGCAGACCCAGGCCCGAAAGATTTATCACGGCGCCGGCCAGGCAGGCGAGGATCAGAGGATTCTTCAGAATCGGCAGCAACAGCGAGCGCATGCTGACACCACGCTCGGCGGTTAGCGCCCACACCGACATCACGTTTACCGTGGGCACCATCAGGGCCAGCATCAGTGCTGCCAACGCCAGGCCTTCCTTGCCGAACAAGCTGCCCACCGCCGCCAGCCCCAGGTAGGTGTTGAAGCGCAGCGCGCCCTGTGCAAACGCCCCGAAGCGAGCGGCTGGCCAGCCGCGCACCCGCTTGACCAGCAGCAGGCCCAGCCACGCCAGCCCCAGCCCGAGCATGACCGCCCCGGCCAGGCGCGGCAGCGCGGGATTGTCCAACGGTGCGGTGGCCAGGCTGCTGAATAGCAATGCCGGAAACAGGACGAAGTAATTGATTCGCTCTGCACCAGGCCAGAAAGCCTCGCTGGGAAATTCACGCAGCCGCAAAAAATAGCCGGCAACAATCAGGGCGAACAAAGGCCAGAGAGCGAGTAGAAGGGCAGTCACGCGGATACATCCAATGGTGCAGGTGGACAGATAGTGGAGCGTCGCGTCTGCGGCCGCAACCCAGATGTAGGCAGCGCTAAGTCGGTGCCGTTGGGTGCGTTCATCGGGAATGCAAGCGCAATGATATCTAAGTGATATCATTCCCCGCGCCTGTACATGAGCCCCATCGATGCAATTTCTCGACAACCAGTCCACCGAAAATTTTCGGGATACGCCCTACGGGATGCAGCTGCGTCGAGGTTTTCGTCGCCTGTCATTTACACCGGAACTGGAGCGCGAGTTTCGCCGTTACCTGAACCGTCAAGCCCGCCTGGCGCAGCAGCTTGGCGCGTGCCTGCTGATTTTAGTGGTGGGCGGTTATCTGTATGTCGAACGGCAGCTATTTGCCCATTGGGCCCCAGGCTGGCTGCACGAACTGACCTTGCTACGCCTGCTGCAAATGGTGCCTGGGATGGCGATTCTGCTTGTGACCCTTTTCTACAGGCGCGCACGAGTAATCGTCAATCGGCTGTTTCCACTATTTATCGTGCTGATTGGGTTGGTCGCGGCGCTGATCGATATCCAGTACGAGACGATGCAGCCTGAACTGGCCTTTCGCTATGGCGCCGGTCTGCTGATCGTCTGTTCGTTCTTCTTTCTCGGTATTACCTTCTGGCGCGCGTTGAGCTGCGCTGCGACGATCGTCTTGTTCGATGTGTTGATCGCCACGATGATTCTTTCGGCCAACCAGATGCAAGTGCATTGGATTTCGGTCAGCTATTACTTGATATTGCTGTTGCTCGGGGCGATCAGCCGTTATGTCCATGAATATACGCAGCGTGAGCAGTTCCTCATGCGCAAGCTGCTGGGCTGGGTCGCACAACACGACGCGCTGACCGGGCTGGCCAACCGCCGCAATTTCGACGTGGCGCTGCAGCAGACGCTGTTGCAGGCGCGGCGCGAGCGCCAGCCGCTGGCATTGCTGCTGCTGGATCTGGACAACTTCAAGAGTTACAACGACAACCTCGGCCATCCGGCCGGCGATGCGTTGATCCGAGAGTTCTCCGAGCTGCTCGGGCGCTTCGCGCGGCGGCCACTGGACCTGGCGGCGCGGGTCGGCGGTGAAGAGTTTGCCTTGTTGCTCTATCACTGCGATGCCGAGTCGGCGCAATCAATTGCCAGTCAGCTGTTGACGATGCTCGCCGAGCGGGCGCTGCCACATCCTGCTTCGGCGTATAGCGGGAATGTCACCTCAAGCATCGGGATTGCCATGCTGCAACCGGGGTACACCCCCGAACAGCTGTATCAGGCTGCCGACGCCGCGCTGTACCAGGCCAAGCAGGCCGGCAAGAATCGCTACGTCATAGACGCGGCACAGCCGAAGGCTGCGTGACCGATGTGCTTAGCGGCGCGGTGAAACCGGACGGGTGCGGCCGCTGCCGTCGATGGCGACGAAGACGAATACCGCTTCGGTGACTTTGCGCCATTCACTGGACAGCGGGTCATCGCTCCAGACTTCCACCAGCATGCGAATCGAGCTGCGCCCGACGTCCAGGGTCTGGGTATAGAAGGACAATTGCGCGCCAACCGCCACCGGCACCATGAAGGCCATGCGGTCGATGGACACCGTGGCGACGCGGCCTGCCGCGACGCGACTGGCCATGGCGGTCCCGGCCAGATCCATCTGCGAGACCAGCCAGCCTCCGAAGATGTCACCGAAACCGTTGGTCTCGCGTGGCAGGGCGGTCAGCTGTAAAGCCAGATCGCCCTGGGGGATTGGATCTTCCTGTTCGTATTCTTTCATCGGGTCGGACTCGCGGCGCGATTGTGTTCTGGCGCGAAAAGCCCGCGGTAGTGCGGGCCGGGCCGAGTATAGCGGCTGTGTGCGGCGGCAGCGACTGACACAGAACAAGTTCGCCATCGTCACCAGATTGTCATATTCCGTTCATAGAGTGTTCACACGGCCTGCAGACAATGGCCCCCGTTCCAACACACTCGAGCACACCCCTGCTAGGAGCAAGGTATGAAACTGAATCGTTTGATGGCGGCCCTGACCTTTGTAGCCGCTGGCGTAGGCGCTGCCAACGCAGTTGCTGCGGTTGACCCGGCACTGCCGAACTATGAGAAGACTTCAGGCGTTTCCGGCAATCTGTCCAGCGTCGGCTCCGACTCGCTGGCCAACCTCATGACTCTGTGGGCCGAAGACTTCAAGCGCAGCTACCCGAACGTCAATATCCAGATTCAGGCTGCTGGCTCCTCCACCGCGCCGCCAGCGCTGACCGAGGGCACGGCCAACCTCGGCCCGATGAGCCGTCCGATGAAGGACAACGAAATCCAGGCCTTCGAAGAGAAGTACGGCTACAAGCCGACCGAAGTGCCGGTCGCCATCGACGCCCTGGCTGTGTTCGTGCACAAGGACAACCCGATCGAGAGCCTGGACATCGAGCAGGTCGACGCGATTTTCTCCAGCACCCGCCTATGTGGTGGCGAGCAGGACATCAAGACCTGGGGCGACGTCGGTCTGACCGGTGAATGGGCGGGCAAGCCTATTCAGCTGTTCGGTCGCAACTCGGTATCCGGTACCTACGGTTACTTCAAGGAAGAAGCGCTGTGCAAAGGTGACTTCAAATCCAACGTCAACGAGCAACCGGGTTCGGCCTCGGTGGTGCAGTCGATTTCCAGCACCCTGAACGCCATCGGTTATTCGGGCATCGGCTACAAGACCTCCAGCGTCCGCGCCGTGCCGCTGTCCAAGGGTGGCGAGGCCTTCGAAGCCAACGAAGCGAACGCCCTGGCTGGCAAGTTCCCGCTGGCACGCTTCTTCTACGTTTACGTCAACAAGGCGCCGAACAAGCCGCTGAGCCCGATCGACGCCGAATTCCTCAAGTTGGTGCTTTCCAAGCAGGGTCAGGAAGTCGTGGTCAAGGACGGCTACATCCCGCTGCCCAAGACAGTGGTCGACAAGACGCTGAAAGACCTGGGTCTCTAAGACCGGATGCCGGACTTGCGGCAGTTGCCGCGAGCCTGAGCAGAACGCCCGCCACGCTTCTTGCGCTGGCGGGCGTCGTCGCGTCACTTGGCTGTAATTTTTCTGTCACACAGCTTGATTAGATTAGGCGCCCGACCGGCCATCAGCAGCCAGTGGAAACGACTCGCGCCCGAATGAGCGCAGCAGTTTAGCGGCCTGAGCGGCCAGGACCTTCGCATGAACGATATAGAGACCATGAGCGCGAATTCCGATGTGCAACGGCTGGACTTCAACACACCGGCTCTGCAACGCAAGCGCCGCATCCGCGCGCTGAAAGACAACCTGGCGCGTTGGTATGTCTCCATCGGTGGCCTCGCCGTGCTCGGCGCGATCACCCTCATTTTCTTCTACCTCGCCCAGGTCGTCGTGCCGATGTTCCAAGGTGCCGAGCTGGAGGCGCGCGACGCGCAACAACCAGCCTGGCTGGCCGATGCCGGCGAGCCGCTGCTGCTGGCGATGGAAGAGCAGAACCAGGTCGCCATGCGCCTCGGCAGTGATGGCCAGGTGCGCTTCTTCAGTGTCCAGACCGGCGAACCCCTGCGCAGCATCGAGCTGCCACTGCCGACCGATAGCCGGATCGTCTCGGTCGGTCAGGATACGCCGGGTAATCGCCGCTTCGTACTCGGCCTGGACAACGGCCAGGTACTGGTCGCTGAGCACAACTACAAGATCAGCTACCCAGACGGCAAGAAAACCATCACCCCGCAGCTGGACTATCCCTTCGGCGAGGCGCCGATGGATCTGGACCCGCAGGGCCGGCCCATCGCGCATGCGGCCATCAGCCTGAACGGCAAGACCCTGATGGTCGCAGGTGCCACCGATGGCGCTTTGCAAGCGCTGCGCATCTCCGCCACGGAAAACCTGCTGACCGGTGAGACCAGTCTGGAGCAAGAACGCCTGGAACTGCCGCAACTCTCCGAGCCGATCAAGGCGCTGCGCATCGATCCGCGGCACATGTGGTTGTTCGCGGTGAGTGGTCGCGCCAGCGTCGATGTCTTCGACCTGCGCCGCAAGCACCTTAACGGCCGCTACAAGCTGCTCAATGGTAAAGGTGAAATCACGACCGTGGCTTCGCTGCTCGGCGGCATTTCGCTGATGGTAGGCGATTCGGCGGGCGGTATCGGTCAGTGGTTCATGGTGC